>CANJUS010000043.1:0-7765 GCA_947477505.1 Comamonadaceae bacterium
GTGGCCAAAGACAAGGCCAGCAAACGGCCTGATTTCGTTGTGCGCATGATCACTCCTTTAAAACAACTTTCACGACCCACTTTGGGACATCGATTGAAAAACAACTGGCATTGTCGCTTGTGCGACGCTGGAGTTTCTCAGGGATTCCCCCTGCCCCTTTTGTCCACGTTTCGGTGGCGAAACCTCACAGGTTCAAGCTGCCCACGCTGGCACCACCACACACATACAACACCTGTCCAGTGATGAAACCACTGTCGGGCTGGACAAAAAACCCCGCCGCGCGGGCCACATCGGCGGGCTCGCCCAAGCGGCGCACAGGCAAAGAGGACGCCAATTGCTGCTCTTTGTCGCTGCCGGCAGGCACCACATCATGGAACATGGCCGTGCTGCGGATGGGGCCCGGGGCGATCACATTGACCGTCACCCCAATGGGGCCAAGTTCCAAAGCCCAGGTGCGGGCCATGCCCATCAAGCCCGCCTTGGTGGCTGCATAAGCGCTGCGCGTGGCCAAGCCCACCGCGGCACGCGATGACAACAACACCACCCGGCCAAAGTGTTGGTCGCGCATGGTGGGCAAGGCCGCTTGCACCATTTGAATGGCACACGCCAAGTGCAACTGCGTCAAATCGTCCAAGTCGCTCAAGCGCACGTCGGGCAACAAGGCCGCACGGATCAAGCCCGCGTTGTGCACCACGGTGTTGATGGGCCAGTCGCGCACCACTTGCTGCAAGGCCTGCGCTGTGGCCTGGCGGTCGAGCAAATCCACCTGCACGGCATGCAGCTTTGGGTGTTGCCAACTCGGCGCTTGCACGTCCAGCGACACCACCTCACAAGCTTGTGCAATCAACTGCTCGCACACCGCCCGGCCAATGCCCGCGCTGCCGCCACTGACCAAGGCCACTTGGCGCAAACCGTTTGCGGCAAGGGCACTCATGCCGCGTGTTCCACCAGTGCCAGCACGCGCAAGGGGCTGCCGCTGCCTTTTTGGATCTTCAAGGGCGGGCTCAAGATCACCGCACCCGTGGCGGGCAACTTGTCCAAATTGCTCAGGCACTGCAAGCCATAGCGCCCCGCCCCGTGCATGTAGTAATGGCAAGGGTAAGGCGGGCGCAGGTGATAGCCCTGACCGGCATCGGTGCCAATCGCCTCTGAGCCAAAGCCCAGCACATCGCGCTGATCGACCAAAAAACGCACGGCCTCTGCGCTCGGCCCCGGGGTGTGCTGACCGGTTTCGTCAAAATTTTGATAGGCCTCGGGGTCGCTGCGCTGGGACCAGTCGGTGCGCATGAGCAGCCACGCTCCAGCGGGGATGCGCCCGTGCGCGGCTTCAAAAGCAAGCAAATCGTCAACGGTGAGCAAGTAGTCGGGGTTTTGCGCCACCTGTGCCGAGCAGTCCACCACGCAAGCGGGCGCGACGAAATGCTGCACGGGAATGGTGTCCACCGCGTTGTTGGGCAGGTCGCGCCCGGATATCCAATGGATGGGGGCATCAAAGTGGGTGCCCGTGTGCTCTCCGCAAGAAAAGTTGTTCCAGTACCAACCCGGCCCACGCTCGTCGTAGTGGGATGCCTCTTCGATGCGAAACGGCCAGCACTGACCCATCTCGGGGGGCAGGGCAATTTGTGGAAAGTCGGGCGTGAGGGTTTGGGTCAGGTCAATGACTTCAACGCGCCGCGTGCGCATGGCCTCGACCAAGGCCGTCAACAAGGGTGCGTTGCTGCTCATGTTCAAGTGCCTCCCGCTGCGATTTCTCGCTCTAACACCTTGGGGTTTTCACGCCAGCGCTGCAGCCACTCTTGCGCCACATCCCCGGGGTAGACATCCTCGGTGCCATCGCGCAAGGCTTTGACAACAGCACTGGCCAAGCTGTCAGGGGCCAATTTGGGTGGCGGCATGTTTTGATTCCATTCATCGTCAATCGGCCCTGGAAACACATTGACCACACGGATGCCAGCGGGGCGCATCTCGGCGCGCAGACATTGCGACAACGAGTAAGCAGCGGCCTTGGAGGCGGAATAGGTGCCGTGCGACGGGAAGTTGGACAGGGCATAGATCGACAGCAAGTTGACCCAAGCGCAGGCATGCGTCACGCCATCGGCCGCTCGACCGCGCAAGGCCGGACCCAAAGCCTGGGACAAGCGCAACAACCCCAGGTAGTTGATCTCCATCTCCATGCGTGCCACATCGGTGCCGGTGCGGTTGCCAATGCCGTGGCTGCGGTGCACCTCGGCGTTGTTGATGACGATATCGACCTTGCCCCCAATTTCACCGGCCAGCGTGGTCACCGAGCGCTCATTGCTCAGGTCCAGTGGCAACATGGTGACTTGCGGCAACGCAGCGAGCTCACTCAATCCGGGCAACTTCTTCCAAGGTTCGGCGTGGCCCACCCACACGATGTCTGCACCGGCCTTGACCAAGGCCCGAACCATGGCTTGTCCCACGGGGGTTTTGCCGTCGGTCACCAGAACCTTGCGGAACTTGGGGTCGCTGCCCATCTCGCGCAGCATTTTGTCGTCGGCCATGTGTTCGCTCTCTTTCTCTGGGAAACCTATCAAGACCGCTTGCCCCGCCCGGTCCAAGCGCGCACCCACCCGCAAGCGGCATGGTGCATCGCCCACGTCGCTGTGCAAATGCACCATCACCGATGGGCCGGCATCCAACGCCACCATGCCCAGTCGCCAAGGCAAGCGTTCGCGAAAAAACAAATCATTGCTGTGGTGCAAGGTGGTGCTGGCCAGCAACTGCCCCCAGCCTGTTTGGGCGCGCCACTGCAAGCGGGGCGACACGCAGTGCACGCAGGCCTCGCGCGGGGGGTACTGCACAGTGGCACAGTCTTGGCACACCTGCAATTCAAAACGACCTTCTGCCGCAGCAGCGGTCAAACCCATCGCAACCCGACTGCGCGCCGATGGCGGCAGGTTCATTTGCGGGGTGCGCAAGATGGGGTTTTTGCGCGCTGGGCGCATCAGTGGCATGGTCATGCGGGACGTCCCAACAGCACCGCACCGGTGCACAAACAGCGGTCGTAAGTGACCATGCCAAAACCCGAGACCAAGCCCAGTTGCGCACCGATCACGCTGCGCTCGCCAGCGAGATCACACAGTTGGCGCAGCGCCTCGACCATGCCAATAAAACCACCAGCCGCACCGGCTTGGCCCACCGACAACTGACCTCCGCTGGTGTTATTGGGAAAGCTGCCATCGTGCGTCATGGCGTGCGAACGAACAAACTGCGGCCCCTCGCCCTTGGCACAAAAGCCCAGGTCTTCGAATTGCATCATCACGATCACCGGGTAATCGTCATAGGTTTGCACAAAATCAACTTGTGCTGGTGTGGCATCGGCTTGTGCGTACAAATCATCGAGATCGCGCCGCCACCCCCCTTGCACCATGATGGGGTCGCTGGCATAGGCGTTGTGTCGCTCAATGGCGCCCCGGATGATGGCGTGGGGCAGGCCCAAATCGCGCGCGCGCGCCTGGCTCATGACCAAAAATGCATCGGCCCCCGCGCAGGGCATGACGCAATCGAACAAATGAATGGGGTCTGAAATGGGGCGCCCCGCCATGTACTCGTTCAGACTGAGTGGCTTTTTGAACAAGGCATTGGGGTTTTTCAAGGCGTTGCTGCGCTGATCGACCGCGATGCGGCCAAAGTCTTCGCGGCGCGCGCCATAGGTGCGCATGTAGTTGGCCGTGATGAAGGCAAACACCGAGTTGGGCCCACCCGACCCATAGGGGTAACTCGCGTCGCGGGCAAAGTGGCTGAAGCTGCCCAGAGTTTGGCGAAATGAGTCCACATGGTTGGTGTCGGCCCCGATGCAAGCGACCACGTCGGCGTCGCCAGCTTGCACCGCGCGGGCAGCGCGGCGCAGCGACATCACGCCAGAGGCACCCCCAGTGGGGATGTGGTCCAACCAGCGCGGCGACAAACCCAGGTGCTGGGTCAAACCCACAGCAGTGTCGGGGCTGAGCGAAAAACTGCTCAGGCACAGCCCATCAATGTCTTCCTTGGCCAAACCGGACGCCTGCACCAACGCCTGCACCGCTTGACCCACAAACCAATGGGCGCCTTGGGTGCAGTAGCGTTGGTAGGGCACGGTGATGGGCACGGCCACCGCCACCCCTTGGTAAGACTGGCGTTGCCTCATGTTTGTCGCTTTTTCAGTGCGCGCACATCGATGCAATGGGCTTGCGCGGGCAAATCGCGTGCCCAGTCGCGCAACTGTCCGCGTTGGATTTTTTGCGACAAAGTCACCGGCAGCGCGTCGACAAAGGCCACATAACCCGGCGCCTTGTAATAGGCCAATTGGTCCAGGCAATGGCGAACCACATCGTGCGCCAAGGCTTCGCGCTCTGCCACGGGCAGCGCCTGTCGGGTGACGACACACGCCAGCACCTCATCACCGCGCACGGCATCTGGGGTGGCGGCAATGCCGCAGGCTTTGATGGCCGGGTGCTGGGCCAAAACGCTTTCCACTTCGACGGCGGAAATGTTCTCCCCGCTGCGCCGAATCACATTTTTTTTGCGGTCCACAAAATACAACAAGCCTTGCGCGTCGCGTTTGACCAGGTCTCCGGTATGAAACCAGCCCTGCTCCCAAGCGGCAGCGGTGGCCTCTTCGTCCTTGAGGTAACCGGCAAAAAAATCATGGCGCGGGTCTGGCCCTTGGGCGCGCACCCACAACTCGCCGGGCACATCGACACCCACATCCACCCCTTGGTCATCGACCAAGCAATAGGCCATCGCAGGTGGCGGTTTGCCAAAACAATGGGTGCCCACATGGCGCGGTTCGTGGTTGGCCATCACACAGGCGGCGGCCCCGGTCTCGGTCATGGCCCAGGCCTCGACCAATGGAAAACCAAACCGCTGTTCAAAAGGCGCATGGTTGCGGTGGTCCACCCCTGCACCAAAGCCAAAGCGAACAGCGTGCTGTCGGTCACTGGGACTGGGCGCGGCCGCCAGCAACATGGCAGGCATGACCCCCAAATAATGGATCACCGTGGCACGGCTTTGGGCCACGCTGTCCCACCAGGTTTGGGGGTGAAATCGATCGAGTTGCACCAAGCAGCCACCGGTCATGAGCACGACCATGGTGGAAAAGGCCATGGCGTTCATGTGGTTGAGTGGCAAGGGGGTGATGACGCGCTCTTGGGCAAGGCGCATCACACACGCACCCCCCAACTGGGCGTACCACAGCCCAGCGGCCAAAAAATATCCATTGAGCAAGCGGCAACCTTTGGGCCGGCCGGTGGTGCCCGATGTGTACAGCAAGGCGCATTCGCTGCTGCGCCCCACCGCTTGTGCTGCCAGTGGGGCCGCGCGTTGTGCGTGTGGCAAAGGGTCTGCGCTGCCATGGGCCCATACCGCACAGTCGCTGCCAACGGCTTTGGCAGCCAGCCCAACGTCTTGCGTGCGTTGGGGCAGCACCACGGCCAAGGCAATTTCACTGTGGCCCATCAGGTATTGCAACTCGGCCGAACGCATGTCCGAGTGGATGGGCACGACCGACACGCCCAAGGCATTGAGGGCCCACCAGTGGTATAAAAAATCAGGCCGGTTGTCCAGCAGCAAGCCCACCCGGTGGCCGTGCCCATAGCCAGCGCTTTGATAGGCCTCGCGCCATTGGGCCACGGTGGCCAAGGCTTGTCCATAGGACACCGTGCCAGTGTCGATGCCATATTGCGCCGCCGTGACCCGTTCTGTGAACAGCAAGTCGGCGTGGGGTTGGCCTTGAGCGGCCGCCTGCAACACGGCGTGCACCGTGCAGTCAGCAGCCTGGGTGTCCAAATCGGTCAGGGGCATGTAAGCGCTTTCACATGAACAGCTGGATATTGCCAAATGCGGCGTCGCAATTGACCAGGTCGACGCGCTTGAGTGCAATGCGCCAATCTGCGCCTTGCTGTCGCCAGTGATAGGTGGCCCAACCGGCATACAACTGCTGTTCATCGCCACGGGTTTCGACATAATGAAACGCAGCCCGCACCACCGCCAGTCCTTGCGCGGTATCGATGGACTCGACACTGGGTGCTTGCAGCAAGTGGTGGCATCGGCTGATGGGCTCTTGCGAAAAGGTGCGCCGCCCTTTGAGCCGCTCCACGCGGATACCCAACAGCATTTTGTCTTCGTACATCAACGAGCCTTGCAGCAAGGGGTCGGTTTGTCCGTGGGTCAGGGGCATCCAGTAATGGGCGTCATCGGTGTACATGGCCAGCCAATCGTCCCAGCGCTGCTCATCGATGCAGCGTGCCTCTTGGTAGACCAAATCCGTCAGGGCACGGGTGGGTGCGGCATTCATGCGTTCACCTGCGCACCCATGGCCATGTACTTGGCCCAAGCGCGGTATTGGTTGCGCATTTGCAACTCGCTGGTGCCATTGACCACTTGTGTGGGCGAAGCAGTCTCTGACGGATCGTACAAGCGGCCCACATTGACCCAATCGCGCCCTCTTGAATGCAGGGCTTGCTGGGAACGCTCGTACACCTCCAAATCGTCATGGCCCACCACCGATGTCGGGGCATTGATCAAGCGGTTGTACATCAAGGTGCGCTCGAGCAACAAATCGGGTGCACCCACCAAACGAAAGGTCCAAGACTCCACCAAGGTGCGGTCCGCGGCCAAAGGCTTGAACACGCGCAAGGTTTGGATCGGCCCCTTGACCATGATGTTGGGAAAGTAAATGGTGTTGTGGCGCACTTCACCCAGAATTTTTTGGGCCCGTTGCTCGCCATAGGCGGCCTTCATTTGGTCCCAATAACCCGGTACGGGCGAATAAGCGGCGTGAATGGAGTCGGCCGTGCCTGTGTGCCCATGCCCATGGGGCCAGGCCCGAATGCCCATGCCCTCAAAAAATTCATAGGGACTGACAAAGGGAGCAAACAATTCCACGGCCATGGGTTTGGGCGTGCCCTCAGGCGCCGCTTTCCACACCTTGACCGCCGTGCCCGCCGAAGACTCGTGCGCCACCATCGGGTGACAGGTGTCGGTTTGGTTGTCCACCAACATCTTCCAGTTGCATCGGTGCATGTAGCGCAACACGCCCCCTGCGACCTCGAGCTTGCCCTCGGGCGAACGCTCCACCATGTTGTCAATGGTCGACAGCGCGTCTCCAAAAAAATCAGCAAAAGACTCGCCGTGGCGGGCCAAGCGGCAAAACACAAAATCGCGGTACACCTCGAACGCACCCACGCTGGCCATGCCCAGTGCTGCTTCAGTACCCTCGAAACCGTTTTCCTCGTAACCATTTTTCAAGGGAATGGCCAGCACTGTCCCATCCAACTTGAAGGTCCAGGCGTGATATGGACAGCGAAAAAATTTACCTGTGTTGCCATGTTCACGACCGGCAACTTTGACGCCCTTATGGGCACAGCGGTTGTGTAAAACGCTGACACTGCCATCCCACTGGCGCACCATCACCACGGGTTGGTCACCCACCGTGGTGCTGAAATAGTCACCCGGCTGGGGTATTTGGCTGGCGTGCCCGACATACACCCAGGTGTGGGTAAAAACGGTTTGCATCTCCAACGCGAACACATCGGGGTCGGTGAAAATGTCTCTGTGCACTTCACGTTCGCGCACCCAACGGGTTGTGTCCTGTGGCAATTTGTGGATTGACATGCGATGTTCTCCCAGCGTGGTCACGCCCAGCCTTGAGACGCCAATGTGCTGCGAAAGGCATTGCCTTGGTCATCGGCCAACGCCGCTTCTCGCAGGGCACGCAGTTGTTCGGCGCTCAAACGCGCACCATGCTCAGCCACCAAGGCCAACA
>CANJUS010000044.1:0-7727 GCA_947477505.1 Comamonadaceae bacterium
GGGTTGAAACGTTGGTTCCATTTTTGCGCGTCCATCAATGCATAAACAATGGCATTGAGTGAGCAAGCAGCAATGTTCAGGCCCAAAGGCAGGACCAACCACCAACTGGCCATGTCGTCGATGCCGAATTCTTGTGCCCGTGATATTCCATACATGCCCAGTGCAGTGGGGATGGGCAACAGCCAACCCAAACTGTCGCCCAAGCCAAATAAATAAAAACGATGCAATCCCATGGGACCACCCAAAAAAGACAGCCAGGCGGCCCAAGTTTTGTTTTTCATCATTCCATTATCGTAGGGGCAGTGGCATCTCCCAGGCCCAGTGCGCGTTGCATCAAGACGGTGTCGAGCCAGCGTTGGTGTTTCCAACCGGTGGAGCGCATCAGGCCAACGTGTTGAAAGCCCAATGCATGGTGCAGCCCAATCGACCCCACATTGCCCGAATCTCCAATCACGGCAATCATCTGGCGTGCGCCGGCTTGCGCGCAACGCACCATCAGTTCGGCCATCAGGGCGCGCGCCATGCCCATGCGACCAGCCTGATGATGGACGTAAACAGAGTTTTCAACCGTGAACCGGTATGCGGGGCGTGGTCGAAACACGTTGGCGTAGGCAAAGCCCATGGGTTGCCCGTTGATCTCGGCGATCAGGTAAGGCAGGCCGTTGTCTAGCACGCTTTGGCGGCGCTTTGACATTTCCTGTTCTAGAGGAGCAGTGACCTCAAAACTACCGCTGCCATGCTGCACGTGGTGGGCATAAATGGCGGTAATCGCTGGCACATCGGTGTCCAAGCTGGGGCGTATCAAGGGGGGCATTTGGAGAGGGGATATAATCATTCGTTTTCAGCGTGTCGCTGGCCGGGTGGCCTAGTCGCGTGTCTCAAACGCTGGAGAAATTCCACCACCCGAAGGATAAACCATGGTCGTCATCCGACTTTCCCGCGGCGGCGCAAAAGCCCGTCCATTTTTCAACATCGTTGTGGCTGACAAGCGCGTGCGTCGCGATGGCAGCTTCATCGAGCGCATTGGTTTCTACAACCCTATCGCCAAAGGCGGCGAAGAGGGTTTGCGCATCGCCATGGATCGCCTGACTTACTGGAAGGGCGTGGGCGCTCAAACTTCCCCCACGGTCGACCGCTTGGTCAAGCAATCTGGCCAAAAAGCCGCTTGATGGGCGGCGCCTGCCGCTGAATCTTCCAGCCAAGGCTTTGTCATGATGCCCTGGCTGGAGCCTGCCACCTTGCCGCCCGATGCTGTCGAGGTGGGCAAAGTGGTTGACGCTTGGGGCATCAAGGGCTGGATCAAAGTCCATGCCTTCAGCCCGGACCCTCAGGCATTGTTCTCGGCCAAAAGGTGGTTTTTGCTGCCGCCTGAGAGCGGGCCCAAAAATTTTGAAGGCACCTCTGTGGTGCGCATCCAACAAGCCCGTGAGCATTCGGGCGCGGTGGTGGCTTGTCTGCATGACATGACCGATCGCAATCAAGCCGAGACTTTGAAATCGGCGCGGATCTTCATTGCGCGCTCGAGCTTTCCAACCGCCGAACTTGACGAGTACTACTGGGTTGATTTGTTGGGCCTCAAGGTCATCAATCGGCAGGAGTTGGTGTTGGGTGAAGTCAGTGAACTGTTGGCCACGGGTGCCCAAACCGTGCTGGTCCTCAAATTCTTTGAGGGCGAACAAGCGATGGAGCGCATGATTCCCTTTGTGGGGGTTTACATCGACAAAGTCGATTTAAATGCCCGGGTGATTCATGTGGATTGGCAGGCCGATTACTGAAAGCTTCGCACAGCATGCGGTTTGACATCATTACTTTGTTTCCCGAAATGTTGACGTCATTCATGGCGATGGGCGTGACCCGACGCGCATTTGAAAGTGGGCAACTCCAAGTGCATCTGTGGAATCCGCGTGAATACGCCTCGGGCAATTACCGCCGTGTAGACGACCGGCCTTTTGGTGGAGGCCCTGGCATGGTCATGTTGGCCGAACCTTTGTGGCAGTGTTTGAATGCCATCCGTTCTGATCGCCAGCAAGATCGTGTGCAGGCCCCCTTGGTTTATTTTTCGCCATTGGGTGAAGCTTTGGATCACACGCGGGTGGATCGGTGGGCCAAATCGGCCACGGGTGCGGTATTGCTGTGTGGTCGCTATGAAGGCGTTGATCAACGCTTCATCGACGCCCATGTTGATTTTCAAATCAGCGTGGGCGACTTGGTGTTGTCAGGTGGAGAGATCCCTGCCATGGCTTTTTTGGATGCCATTGCGCGTTTGCAACCTGGTGTGCTCCATGATCCAGGCAGCCATGCCAGTGACAGCTTCAACCCGAGTTTGGATGGGTTGTTGGATTGCCCACACTACACCCGCCCAGAGGTCTGGCAAGGCCAACAGGTGCCTGAACCGCTATTGTCTGGGCACCATGCGCAGATACTGGGCTGGCGGCGGGCGCAAAGCTTGACCCAAACTTGGCGGCATCGCCCAGACCTGATCACCGCCGCCCGTGCCGCCCAGCAATTGACCCCCCAAGATGAAGCCTGTTTGGCCGACCTGGTCAACGTGACCGCCGCAAAAAAGAATCGGCTACAATAGAAGGCTTTCCGATCCTCTGGTTGGCCGCCCCCAGGGCGCAGGTTGATGCCTGCAACTCATGGGGGCCCCCAGTGCAGCGCAACCAAGATCGTCAGAGGTTTTTATGAATTTGATCCAAATCCTGGAGCAGGAAGAAATTGCTCGTCTCGGTAAAAAAATACCTGAGTTCTCCCCTGGCGACACCGTGATCGTCAGCGTCAATGTGGTCGAGGGCAGTCGCAAGCGGGTGCAGGCCTATGAGGGCGTTGTCATTGCCAAGCGCAATCGCGGTCTCAACAGCGGTTTTACCGTTCGCAAAATCTCCAGTGGAGAGGGTGTCGAGCGAACCTTTCAAACACACAGCCCCTTGATCGCCAGCATCGAAGTCAAACGCCGCGGCGACGTTCGCCGTGCCAAGTTGTACTACTTGCGTGAGCGCAGTGGCAAGTCGGCCCGCATCAAGGAAAAGCTCGTTCACAAGGCCTCAGCGCCCAGCGCATAAAGCGCGTACCGTTGGCCTTGTCAACAACCGCCCTTTGCCTGGTCGCAAACGGGCGGTTTTTTTAAGCCCTGCGCTGTGACCACGCCTTTGTCAAAATTGCCCGGGTTCGATGCCCAAAAAGCCCCGGTCTTGTCGATCGATGCTCACTTACCGGCAGTGCCCGTTGATCGCTTGCATGAGCAAGCCCTCAAGGAGCGATTTAAGTCCCCCCCCGTTTGGACGCCTGAGTTGGTGCAAGAGCGTGCTTATCTGGACCGGCCCATCGCGCGTGCTGCGGTACTGCTGGGTTTGGTCATGCGTGAAGAACCCATGGTGCTTCTCACCCGGCGCACGGCCCACATGTCAACCCATTCTGGCCAAGTGGCCTTTCCCGGCGGCAAAGTGGATGCCCAAGACACAGATGCTCGCCACACGGCCTTGCGCGAGGCACAAGAGGAAGTTGGTTTGGATCCCTTGCTGGTGCAAGTGCTTGGTGAGTTGCCCGTGTACATCACCGGTTCTGCCTTCGTCATCACACCGGTTGTCGCCTTGGTGGACCCGCGCTTCATCGCTGAGCCCAACCCTGACGAAGTCGACCAGGTGTTTGAGGTTCCTTTGTCTTTTTTGATGAACCCGGCCCATCACCGGCGACATGCGCATGAGGCCGAGGGTTTGCGACGTGAATGGTTCTCTATGCCTTACCGGCATGATCAGCAAGAGCATTTCATCTGGGGGGCGACTGCAGGCATGTTGCGCAATTTCTATGGCTTCCTCTCAGCTTGATAAACCCCTGTAGCGGTCTGCCAGTCCCCCCGTTATGATGGACCCATGAGTTTTATCGCCCTCATGTTCGCCTTGATTTTGGAGCAGGTGCGGCCCTTGTCTGAGAAAGGCTGGGTGCAGACCGGTTTGCGCGCATGGATCTCCTGGGTGTGCAGGGTGCTTGATATGGGACAAAGCCAGCGTGCCTGGGTGGTTTGGTTGTTGGCGGTAGGCGTCCCCACACTGACTGCCTGGCTCATTTACGGATTATTGATGTGGCTGGTCGGTTGGCCTTTTGCCGTGCTTTGGAGCATGGTGGTGCTTTATGTGACGCTTGGATTTCGGCAATTTAGCCACCATTTCACAGACATTCGCGTGGCATTGGAGGCTGGCGATGAGGTGCTGGCCCGCCAATTGTTCGCCGACTGGCATCAGGTCGATGCGATGGATTTGCCCCGCAGCGAAATGCTGCGCCATGTGATTGAGCATGCAGTGATTGCTGCCCATCGCCATGTTTTTGGGGTGCTGGCATGGTTTTCGTTGGGTGCAGCTTTCGGTTTGGGGCCCGCTGGCGCAGTGCTCTACCGGATGAGCCAATATGCCATGGCCATCAAGCCCCAAAGGACGGCCAGTCCCACCGATGTGCTGCAAGGGGTCAGCGAGGCATTGTTTTCTGTCACCCAACGTGCCTGGCATGTGATTGATTGGATTCCCGCGCGCTTAACGGCTTTGTTTTTTGCCGTGGTGGGTAATTTTGAAGAGTCCATTGATTGCTGGCGACTGCATGCAGCACTTCACCCACACGACAACGACGGTACGTTGATCGCGGCCACCGCCGGTGCACTCAACGTTCAGTTGGGCGGTGAACAATTGGGTGGCAAAAGAGATACTTTGGCCGAAGAATCAAGTATGTTGACCAGTGAAAGCTTGCCGGGGCGAGAGCCCGAATTGGGCCATTTCCGAAGCTTGGTTGGCCTGGTTTGGCGAACCGTGGTGCTGTGGTTGGTGCTGTTGTGCCTGCTCAGTTTGGCCCGTTTGTTGGGCTGAACAACCACGCTATTGCAAAAGCTTCGATTCAGTGGGTGGGGCTGAGTTGGGCAAACAAGCGCTGGTAAATTTGGTATCTGCTGGGGTCGATCAAGCCTTGATCCAGTGCCGAGCGCACACCGCAGCCTGGCTCGTGCAAGTGCGTGCAGTTGTAAAACTTGCACTCTCCCAAATGAGCCTGCAAGTCAGGCATGAAACGGGCCAGTTCACGGGCGTCCAGGTGATGCAAGCCAAACTCTTGAAATCCAGGGGAGTCGATCAATGCACCCTGGTGTGCATCATCTAACCAATACCAGTGGGTGCTGGTGGTGGTGTGTCGACCACTGTGCAAAGCTTTTGAAATTTCGCCAGTTGCGGCACGGGCACTGGGGATCAAATGATTGACCAGTGTACTTTTGCCAGCACCCGATGGGCCCAGGACCAGGGTTGTCTTTCCATTCAATTGGCCTTGCAACTCAGCCATGCCAGCGCCAGATTTCAATGACAAGGCCAGGGTGCTTTCGCCCATTCTCCGATAGGGTTCCAGTCGTTTCCAAGCCAGGGCAAATGCGTCGACCAGATCGCATTTGTTCACCACCAGCATGGGCGCGATGCCTTGTGCGTGGCAAGCGATGAGCGCACGCGCCATTTGGTCTTGTGAAAAGTCGGGCTCGGCCGCGACCAACATCAGCACCTGATCGAGGTTGGCTGCAAACGATTTGGTGCGCATCTCGTCTTGTCGGTAAAGCAGATTGCGCCGGGGTTCAATCGACTCAATGGTGCCTTCATCCTGGCTGGGGAGCCACTGAACCCGGTCCCCCACCACAGCAGTATTCTTTTTGCCTCGGTGGTGACAAATGCGCCGAGCACCCAAGTCGTCTTCCACCCAGCAATGCCGACCGTGGCTGGCCACCACCAAGCCGGATTGGTTCATGTGCCCATGCGTGCCAAGCGCTGGGCAGCGGGCGGGTGCGAG
The DNA here is from genome assembly GCA_947477505.1 of Comamonadaceae bacterium. Lineage (GTDB taxonomy): Bacteria > Pseudomonadota > Gammaproteobacteria > Burkholderiales > Burkholderiaceae_C > Limnohabitans. Next base: position 5,806 of record CANJUS010000044.1, read on the forward strand.
TGATAGAAGGCCACATACCAAGGGTCTGGCGTCAAGGTGGTTGCATTGTCTTGGTACAGCTTAAGCAATGCGCTGGCCAATTGATTGGCACTGGCATGCGTGGCGGCAAAGGCATCGGCTTGAAATTCGCAGCGACGTGAATGCAAGGCAGACAGGGGAGAGAGGAAAAACATCGCTACCGGCATGACCATCAAAAAAAGCAACAAAGCCAAGGCTTGGTTGGTGCCATCCATGTGGGGTTGCACACCCAGCCCGGTGAAAAACCAAGTCTGTTGAATCAGCCACCCGAGCAGGGCAAAGCCGAGCAAACTTTGAACGGTCTGCAGCAGCATCATTTGCGTGATGTGTTTGTGCTTGAAATGACCCAACTCATGGGCCAGCACCGCTTCCATCTCATCAGATGTCAGTTGCTTGAGCAATGTGTCGAAAAAAACCACCCTTTTGTGGGCGCCAAAACCGGTGAAAAAAGCGTTGGAGTGGGCCGATCGCCGGCTGCCATCCATGACGAAAAAACCTTTGGCTGTAAATCCAGCGCGCTGCATCAATGCGCTGACCCGCGCCTCCAGTGCCAGGTCCTGCAAGGGAGTGAATTTATTGAACAACGGCATGATCAGATTCGGCGCAATCCACATCACAAACAATTGGTAAACGGCCAGAGCGGCCCAAGCGTAGAGCCACCAAGTATCGCCCCCGGCTTGCATCAACCACAACACCAAGAAAATAATGGGTAAGCCCAATACCGTGCCAACCGCTACCCCTTTGGCCATGTCGCTCCACCACAACGATAAAGTCATGCGATTAAAACCAAATTGTTGCTCCAACACAAATGTTTGGTACCACGACATGGGCAAATTGATGACGCCACCAATCAGGATGAAGCCGCCGACCAACGCGACTTGTTGCCACAGGCCGGGTCCGATCCACTGCAATAAGGCCTGGTCGAGCCAACTCAAACCCCCGATCAAAGTCCAGGCCACCAACAGCAGAGCATCCAGTGCCAGGTCGTACCAGGCCAAGCGTGATTTGGCCAGCGTGTAATCGGCTGCTTTTTGGTGCGATGGCAAGTCAATGCTGCGGGCAAAGGCGGGCGGCACTTGCGCGCGATGCAGGGCCACGTGTTTGACTTGACGGGTGAGCAGCCACAACTTGGCAAGCGTGTTGAGCAAAAGTGCCAAGCCAAAAGCAACGGACATAGAAGTAGACAGGATCATGGCTGGTAAGTGTAGGTCCATTCGCCATCTCCGGCCGTCTTGGGGGACAATCGGCGCATGAGCGAACACACACCTGATAACCCCGTGCCCACACTGGCCAAATCTGACCAAAATTTGGTATGGATCGATTGCGAAATGACGGGCCTAGACCCTGAGGTCGAGAGGTTGATTGAAATTGCCGTGGTGATCACGGGCCCTCAGTTGCATCCCCGCATTGAGGGCCCGGTGTTGGTGTTGCACCAAAGCGATGCTTTGCTGGATGGCATGGATGCTTGGAACAAGGGTACCCACGGCCGCAGTGGACTGATTGATAAAGTGCGGGCATCTGACGTCAGCGAGGAACAAGCCCAAGACCAATTGATTGCTTTTTTGTCTCGTTACGTCCCCAAGGGCACATCACCCATGTGTGGCAACACCATTGGCCAAGACAGGCGATTTTTGGTCAAATACATGCCCAAGTTTGAGGGCTGGCTGCACTACCGAAACTTGGACGTGAGCACGCTCAAAGAATTGGCCAAGCGTTGGCGCCCTGATGTCTATGGCGCGTTCAAAAAACAGCAAAAACACACTGCATTGGCCGACGTACACGAATCGATTGACGAGTTGCAACACTATCGAACTCATTTTTTGTGCGCCGACCCGCCGCCTGTTTCTGTGACATAATCTTGGGTGTTGTTCAATCAGGACAACTACTGCACATCTGCCTCACAC
>CANJUS010000045.1:0-7693 GCA_947477505.1 Comamonadaceae bacterium
GGACCACCCGCAAGGTCCCATTCGCACCCTGGCTTGCCCCATCACAGCTGGGCCCGTTGCAGCGGTGGCCGCGCCCACCTTGGGGCAGCACACCGCACAAGTGCTGCTGCAAGCGGGATTTACCGATCAACAAATTGAAAAACTGCGCGAACTCGCGGTGATTTGACGCCATGAGAAGTTATTTATTTGTTCCTGGCGACCGTGCCGAGCGTTTCGACAAGGCCTTGGCCACCGGCGCCCATGCGGTGATCATTGACCTGGAGGATGCTGTTGCACCTGAGGCAAAGCTGTCTGCCCGTGCTGCCATCGGCCAATGGTTGCATCCTGATAAACCGGTTTATCTGCGCTGCAATGCGCATGGAACGCCTTGGTTTGATGGCGATTTGGATTTGCTCAGTCACCCTGCTGTGCGCGGCCTGGTGTTGCCCAAAGCCCAAGAGCCTGATTTGCTGATCCAGTTGGCCAAAAGCCTGCGCCCCGATCAGCAATTGCTGCCCATTGTCGAAAGTGTTTTTGGTTGGGACCGCGCACGGGAACTGGCCAGTGCCCCCCAAGTGGACAGGCTCATTTTTGGCTCGGTAGATTTTGCGTCAGACGCAGGCATCGGCAGTGACGGCGAAGAGCTCAATGCAGTTCGCACCCATTTGGTATTGGTTTCGCGCTTGGCGGGTGTGCGCGCACCCGTGGATGGTGTCACCTTGGCTTTTGGTGATGACCAAGCCTTGGCCGCCGATGTGATCCGCGCTCGCCGCATGGGCATGGGTGCCAAGCTGTGCATCCACCCCAAGCAAGTCGCTGGGGTCAATCAAGGTTTTGCACCCAATGCAACCGAGTTGCAATGGGCCCAGCGTGTGCTGCAACAAGTGGAGCAACACGGTTTGGGTGCGATAGCGGTCGACGGCAAGTTGGTCGATCGGCCCGTGTGGTTGCTCGCACAAAGCATGGTCTCCGATGCGAAGGCCTCAGGCACCTTGCCTGCAGGCGCAAAGGCCACACCATGAACACGCCGGTTCATGCCTGTATCGCTGGCATATACGAGCACCCCTTGCGGGTGGCCCCAGATCATTCTGTCGCTCGTTTGCACGCCGATGTGGCGCACGGTGCATTGCGTGATGCCGGTTTGACCATCAATGATGTGGATGCCTACTTTTGCGCAGGTGATGCGCCGGGTTTGGGTCCGACGTCGATCATCGACTATTTGGGCTTGACGCGCCTCCAAGTGGTGCAGACCACCGAGTTGGGTGGCGCCTCTTACTTGTCGCATGTGGGTGAGGCGGCGGCGGCAATTGCGGCAGGTCGTTGCAAAGTGGCCTTGGTCACTTTGGCTGGGCGCCCCAAGTCCGAAGGCTCGAGTGGGACCAAACCACGCAACTACGGTGACACTGCGCCAGACGCTGAGTTTGAGCGCCATTACATGCCCACGCCGCTCAACAGCTACGCCATGTGTGCCATGCGCCACATGCACGAATTTGGCACCACATCAGAACAGTTGGCTTGGATCAAGGTGGCCATGTCACACCATGCCCAACACAACCCCCACGCTTTGTTGCGCAACGTCATGACGGTGCAAGATGTGTTGGATTCGCCGCGTGTGGCCGACCCATTGCGCCGTGCCGATTGCTGCGTTGTCACCGACGGCGGTGGTGCGGTGCTGGTGGTGCACCCCGATGTGGCGAAATCGTTGCATCAACCGCTGGTGCAAGTGGTGGGCATGTCGGCTTCGGTCAAAGGTCAGTCAGGTGGACAGGTGGATTTGACCCACTCGGCCACGGCGTGGACCGCGCCCCGTGCGTTTGAGCAAGCCGGCATTGGCCCCAGTGACATTCGGTACGCTTCCATTTACGACAGTTTCACCATCACGGTGCTGATGCAACTCGAAGACCTGGGCTTTTGTGCCAAAGGCGAGGGCGGACGGTTTGTGGCCGACGGCCAGCTCATCTCCGGCCAAGGCAGGCTTGCGGTCAACACGGATGGTGGTGGTTTGTGCAATAACCACCCAGCCAACCGGGGCGGCATGACCAAAATCATTGAGGCTGTGCGCCAACTGCGTGGGCAAGCCCATCCCAAAGTGCAGGTGCCCAATTTGGAATTTGCTTTGGCCAATGGCATCGGTGGATTTTTAGGCTCGCGCCATGGGGCCGCCACCTTGATCATGAAAAGGGTTTGACATGGGCACACCCTCCACCCCGCTGGTCTTTCAAGACCCGTTGCAAAACCCGGAAAGCCAGACCTATTGGACGCAAGCCCAAAAAGGTCAATGGATGCTCAAGCATTGCCTGGCTTGTGACACCCCACACCATTACCCACGCCCTTATTGCCCGCATTGCGGCAGCGATCAAACCGAGTGGCGGGCCAGTTCTGGTTGGGGGGAAATTTACACCTTTACCCGCATGGTGCGTGGTGTTGAAACACCTTATTTGATGGCTTATGTTCGGCTCGATGAAGGGGTCACTGTGTTGACCCATTTGCAGGCGCCTGATTGGGATGCGGTGCACATTGGCATGCGGGTCAAGCTGGCCTTTTCAACCAGTGCCACTGGTCAAAACGTGCCGATCTTCGAGCCAGAATAAAGATCAAAGTATGGCCCATTGGCGCCAAGCGGTCATGCAGGCGTTGGAAAACCCCAGCATCCCTCACTGAGCTGCGCAGATGGGCGCCTGCAACGGGGCGAACCAAAAATCATTTGAATCCAAAAACATGGGGCGCCCAGGTGCTCAGTGCGGGGACAAAGGTGAGCACCAGCAACACCACGCCGTGGGCCCACAAAAAGGGTTTGAGCTCGCGCGTCAAATCAGACATGGGCACCCTGGAGACGTTGGAGGTGACAAACAGCAGACCACCGACAGGGGGCGTGATCATGCCCAGGGTCAAGTTGTAGATCACGATCATGGCAAAGTGGATCGGGTCAATGCCCATTTTGGCGGCGACTGGGGCCAAGATCGGTACCAATACCATCACGCCAGGCAAGGGTTCGATGAAGATGCCAAACAAAAGCAAAAACACGTTGAGGACGATCAAAAACCCCCACGCGTTCAAGTCCAAGCTGCTGATCCAATTGGCCATCAGTTGTGGCACCCCCTCTATCGTCAGCACCCAAGCAAAAGAGGCTGACATGCCAATGATGATCAGCACCGATGCGGTCAGCAGGGCCGAGCGCCACAAAATATCAGGCACCATCGACCAGGTCAGTGTTTTATAAATGTATTTGCCACACACGATGGCATAAAACACGGCCACCACCGAGGCCTCAGTGGGTGTGTACCAACCGGCGCGCATGCCACCCAAGATCAGCACCGGCAACAAGATGGCCGGCATGGCGTTCCAACTGGTTTTGAAAATATCCCGCCAACTGGGCAACTCGCCGTCGCCGCGGTAGTTGCGTTGTCGAGAGATATACCAATTGACCACGCACATGGCCATCGCAATCAAGATGCCCGGAATCACCCCCGCGACAAACAAGGCCCCCACGGACACCCGGTCATCGGCCAAGGCATAAATGATCATGATGATCGAGGGCGGGATGATGGGCCCCACAATGGCCGTGGACGCGGTGAGCGCAGCTGCGTAAGCGCGGTCATACCCGGCTTTGTCCATCATGCGGATGAGCATGGAGCCCGGGCCAGCCGCATCGGCCAGGGCCGAGCCCGAGATGCCAGAGAAAAACGTCAGTGACACCACATTCGTGTAACCCAATCCCCCTCTTTTATGGCCCACAAATTGACCCGCAAATTTGAGCAAAACTTCGGTGAGTGAACCGCCGCTCATCAACTCGGCGGCCAAGATGAAAAATGGTACGGCCATGAGCGGAAAGCTGTCCACCCCCGTGAAGGTTTCTTTGAGCAAGACCAACATGGGAAAGTTGCCAGTCAAGGCCAAAGCCGTGACCGTTGACAGGCCCAGCGCAAAGGCCACGGGCACGCCCATGGCCAAAAATACACACACGGAAAGCAACAGGATCAGGCTGGCGCTCATAGCGATGCGCTGGCCGACGCGTCAAAATGGGCGTCGCTGGCAAATTGCCTGTGAGCGATGTAGTTGCGCATGATCAGCAGGCAATGCACCATGGACATGGCCATGCCCAGGGGCAAGGCTGCATAAATAAAGGCAAATGAAATTTGGGTGGCTGGGGTCAATTGGTATTGGGTGCGGTCCATGTAATCCCAGCCAAAGTACATGAAAAATCCAAACAGACCCAGCATCAGCACCACAATCAAAAAGCGCAATGCGCGAGCCCAAGCCGCGGGCAAAGCATCTTGTAGGTTTTCGATCGCAATGTGACCGCCATAGCGCAGTACCGGCCCACATCCGATGAAAGTCAGCCAAATCATCAAATGACGGGCCACTTCTTCCGCCCATTGAATGGACTCGTTGGTCAAATAGCGCAAACCCACATTGGTGAAGATGATGAGCGACATCACCCCCAAGATGGCGATCAACAACCAGCGGTTGAAGGCCAAAAAAAGTGTTTCGAAGGTTTGCATGCGCTCGATCCAGTGGGGTATGTTGCAACCCCAGCGATCAGAAAATAATCGCGGGGGTTGGTGGCTGCCACAAAGATTTATTTGAAGTCTTGAATCTTGCGGATGTTGTCAGCGCCAAACTCTTTGGCATAGCTGGCATAGGGCTCGCGCAATGCGTCGCGGAACGCTTGGCCATCGACCTTGCGCACCACACTCATGCCGTCTTTTTCAAGCTGCGCAATGCCGGTGTTCTCATCGTCATTGACACGCTTGCGTTGGGCCGCTGTGGCCTTGACCGCAGCAGCGTAAAAAACCTTTTTGTCTGCATCGCTGAGCTTGCCCATCACCCGGGGTGAGGTGATGAACAACGCAGGCGAGTACACATGGCCGGTCAGCGACAAGTGCTTTTGCACTTGGGCGAATTTGCCCGCCAAGATCACGGGAATGGGGTTCTCCTGACCGTCCACGGTGCCTTGTTGCAGGGCGCCGTACACCTCAGGAAAGGCCATGGGTGTGGGGGCAATGCCAAAGGCACGGTACCCGTCCATGTGCACCTTGTTTTCCATGGTGCGCATCTTCAAACCAGCGGCATCAGCGGGTTTGAGGATGGGGCGCTTGCTGTTGGTCATGTGGCGAAAGCCGTTTTCGGTCCAGGCCAGGGCCACCAATCCTTTGGAGGGGAATTTGGCCAAAATGTCTTGCCCGATGGGCCCGTCCAGAACGTGCCGCGCATGGTCATAGTCGCGAAACAAGAAAGGAATGTCCACAATTTTGACCTCAGGGACAAAATTGCCCACGGGTCCGGTGGAGGTGTTGACGATGTCGAGCGTGCCCAGTTGGACGGCCTCGATCATTTCGCGTTCACCGCCCAGCGCTGAGCTGGGAAATTGTTGGCATTTATAGCGCCCTTGGGTGCCTTTTTCGATTTCATCGCACAGCACGGTAGAACCCACCCCGTAGTGGGAGTTGGTCGGCACTGCGTAGCCGATCTTCAACACAGTTTGTGCGCCCACGGTGCCGCACAAACTGGCCAGCAGGGCCAAGGTAAAAGTTGTAAGCCAGGGTTTTTTCATGCTCGTCTCCTTGATGTTGATGGGAAAATTTGTCTGTTTTGGTCAGTGCGCCACAGCATACTGATCCAAGATGTCACGGTTGACTTCGATGCCCAGGCCGGGCCCAGTGGGAATGTTCACCATTCCATCTTCAATGCGCAAGGCATCAAAAATCAAGGCCTGTCGGAACGGATGATCCGATTGATCATATTCCAAGATCGGTTCTATGGGGCTCAAGCCCAATGGGGATGGTGGCAAGGTGGCGATGAATTGCAAAGAGGCGGCCAATCCGATGCCCGACCCCCACACATGGGGAATGATGGGCGTGTGCCAAGCTTGTGCCAGTGCCGATATTTTTCTGCATTCGGTAAAGCCGCCTGCAGAGCACAGGTCGGGCTGCAAGATGTCCACTGCGCGGCGCGACACCCATTCACGGAAACCAATTTTGGTGAACTCGTTCTCACCCGCTGCCAAGTAAATGTCGGTGCTGTTTTTCAACTCCCGATAGCCATCGATGTCCTCGGGGGAAATCGGCTCTTCAAACCAATGGATATGGGCAGGTTCAATGGCTTTGAGCAGTCGCCGGGCCGATCCCACGTTGTACGCGTGGTTGGCATCGACCATCAATTGATAACCTTGTCCAATGGCTTGGCGCACGCTGTGCACATAAGCGACGTCTTCTTCCAGACCAAAACCAATTTTGAGTTTCATGGCCTTGAAACCGGCGTCAATGTGGCGGCGTGCTTCGGCGACCGCATCGGCAATGTCAGCGCCTTGTCGATAGCGGTAAAACCCGGTGGCATAGGGCTGTACTTGGGTGCGGTAAGCACCGCCCAGCAGTTTGTGAATGGGTTTGCCAGTGGCCCGACCCAAACAGTCCCAAATGGCGATGTCCACCGCACTGATGGCATTGGGCACAGCACCTTTTTGACCAAATGCCCGGGTCTGGTTGTACATGCGTTCCCACAGCACATCCACGTCAAACGGGTCTTGTCCAAGCACGATGGGTTTGAGCGCATGCTGCACGATGGAAGCCGCAATTTGGGGCGGCTGCAACCCATGGCACAAGGACTCGCCCCAACCGGTGACGCCATCATCGGTGGTGAGTTCGACCAGCATCGAACTGCGCTGGTTCACCCAACCCATGGAAAACGCAAAGGGCTTGTCCAGGGGTTTGGACAGCACATGGGTTTTGATGTCACGGATCTTCATGGGCGATGCGGGCAGGCCTGAGAAAGGATGCGGTCATCATATTGACATTATTTTCAAGGGTTGTACGTGAATACCCGTGAGCCAATCCTGCACCGGACCCAAGCCGCCCATCTCTGCCCAGCGGGTCACCCCACGGCGCGGCGCACCGAGGCCAAATCCGAGCGCTTGAGCCGAGGACCAGACCGCATGTACTGGCCAGGCAGTGGTTTGCCCATCCAGTCTTGCACTGAACGCGCCACTGCGGCCAGTGCCTCCAGATCAATCCCGGTGTGATAACCGCATTCGTGCAGCAAATAAACCAAGTCTTCGGTGCAAATGTTGCCAGTCGCACCAGGTGCGAATGGACAGCCACCCAATCCGCCGATGGAGGATTCAAATTCCACCACGCCCAGCTCCAGACCGGTCATGACATTGGCCAGTCCAATGCCCCGCGTGTTGTGAAAGTGCAGGGCGATCAGGACATCGGGAAACCGCGCTTGAATGGCCTGTACAGTGCGCCGCACCACCGGGGGTGTGGCCATGCCGGTGGTGTCGCCCAAGGTGATGTGGCGCACCCCATCGGCGTGGTACGCCGCAATGATGTCGAGCACGCTTTGGGTGGCGACCTCCCCCTCAAAGGGGCAACCAAATGCAGTGGCCACCGCACCCCGCACAGGGATGTTGAACTGGCGTGCAATGGGGGTGAACTCGTGGACATCGGCCAATGCGGCGACGATGGATTTATTCAAGTTGGCTTGGCAGTGGGTTTCAGAGGCTGAGACAAAGCACGCCATCATGTCCACTTTGGCGGCGGCGGCACGCTCGGCACCGCGTGCATTGGGCACCAAAGCGGTCAAGCGCACACCAGGCTTGCGTTGCACCTGGGCCATGACCTCGGTGGCGTCGGCCAATTGGGGCACGGCCCGGGGCGACACAAACGAGGTGGTCTCAAAACTTTGCACACCCGCGTCGATGAGGCCATTGATGACA
>CANJUS010000046.1:0-7634 GCA_947477505.1 Comamonadaceae bacterium
GGCGCAGGTGGGTCGAATAAGTCGAGCGCCATTTGCACCAAGGATTTCATGCGGTTTGCTCAGTGGTAGGCGTCGGGGTCGAGGCGGCGCATTTCAGCTTCAATCCAGGCTTGCACCTGCGCCATCATCTCTTCGGGTTCGCGCCCTTCAGAGGCAATCGGCGGGCCAATGGACACATCGACCCAGCCGGGATGCTTGACAAACGCTTTGCGCGGCCAGCATTTGGCAGAGGTGACGGCAATGGGAATGACGGGCGCACCGGTGGCGATGGCCAAGCGTGTGCCGCCCGATTTGTACTGCCCTTGCTCGCCGCGCGGGATGCGCGTGCCTTCGGGAAACATGATGACCCAAATGCCACGCGCGAGCAGTTCGCGACCTTGTAAGACCACTTTGTTGAACGCCTGCGCGCGTTGGCTGCGGTCGATGTGGATCATGTCCAAGCGCGACATGGCCCAACCAAAAAAGGGCAAACGCAACAGTTCTTTTTTGAACACATAGGCCAATGGGTGCGGCATGATGGCGGGAAACAAAAACGTTTCATACGTCGACTGGTGCTTGACGAGCAAGATCGCCGGGCTGGTTTGGCCCACAGGCAAATGTTGCTCCCCTTGGATGCGATAGCGAATGCCCAGCAACCAATGGGCTGAAGTGATGCATTGGCGCAACCAAGCGGCGGCGATCCAGTACAAGCGGTCGCCACGCACCCCCAGCGCGGCCAAGCCCAAAATATGAAACGCGTAGGGCACGACGGTGATCAGCAGCCACAGCGCATGCACCAACGATCGGATGAAGGCCATGGTCTCAGTGGGCCGCTGAGGTGATGGGCGCTTCGTCGAGCAACCGGTCGACAAACCCAGCCAAATCGGCATGGGTGCGGGTGTGGCTGGGAAATGCGTCGGGCAAAGGCTGATCGCGAAAAGCAGCACCCTTGCCGGTGTAGACCAAATGTGGTTCGCACCCAACTTGCACCCCGGCTTGCAGATCGCGCAAACTGTCGCCCACCACATGGGTGCCATGCAAGTCCACGCCCAGGCGCTCACCAATTTGCTCAAACAAGCCCGGCAAAGGCTTGCGACAGTGGCACTGGTCTTCCGGGCCGTGGGGGCAAAAGAAGACCGCGTCAATGCGTCCACCCACGCCCGACAAGAGTTTGTTCATTTTGGCGTGCATGGCGTTGAGCGTGGCCATGTCAAACAAACCACGGCCCAGCCCCGATTGGTTGCTGGCCACCACCACATGCCAGCCAGCATGGTTGAGTCGGGCGATGGCTTCCAAAGCGCCGGGCAGCGGGATCCATTCCTCTGGTGACTTGATGTAGTCGTCGCTGTCTTGGTTGATGGTTCCGTCGCGATCGAGGATGACGAGTTTGGTGCTCATGTGAAACCCGCTGGCATCGGCCTTAAGCGGCCAAACGAGATAAATCGGCCACGCGGTTCATGGCCACATGGAGCATTTTGAGCAGACCTTGGCGGTTCAAGCGCAGGTCCATTTCATCGGCATTGACCATGACGCCTTCAAAAAAAGCGTCCACCGGCGCGCGCAATGCCGCCAGGGTTTGCAGTGAAGCCGTGTAGTCACCGGCCTTGAATTGCGCCTCGGATTGGGGCAGCAAGTTTTGCATGACGGCGTAAAGGTCTTTCTCCGCCGCCTCGCCAAACAACGCTGGGTTGACATGGGCGTCCACCTCGCCCGCTTTTTTGAGGATATTGCCAATGCGCTTGTTGGCCGCGGCCAAGGCTGGGCTTTCGGGCAGGGCGGCGAAGGCGCTGACCGCTTCGAGACGGCGCGGAATATCCGACCACAGGTCAAAGCCTTCGGCGGCCAATACGGCATGGATGGACGCACCACTGTCTTTGTACAAGCCCAGCAGTCGCTCGGAGAAAAAGTCAAAGAGCTCCTTGCGCACGTCATCGACCGATTGCGATAACTTGCCGCCAAAGACGCCATAGACCATCACGATGAGCGGTGAGACAGCCAACGGCCATTGCTTTTCAATCAGCATGCGAATGACCCCCAGCGCATGGCGGCGCAAGGCAAACGGGTCTTTGTCACCGGTGGGCAGGTTGCCAATGCCAAACATCCCGACCAGGGTTTCCAATTTATCGGCCAATGCCACGGCCGTGCCCACGTCGTGCGCTGGCAATTCGTCGCCCGCGAAGCGTGGCTTGTAGTGGTCGGCAATGGCCTGGGCGATTTCTTCGCTGTGGCCATCGTGGCGCGCATAGTACTGGCCCATGATGCCTTGCAGCTCTGGGAACTCCCCGACCATGTCGGTGAGCAAGTCGGTTTTGGCCAAGCGGGCCGCCAAGCTGGCTTTGTCGGCCAATGCTTGCCCGCCCATTTGCAGGCCAATGGATTGGGCAATGGCGCACACGCGCTGCATGCGCTCACCCTGGGTGCCCAGCTTGTTGTGATAAACCACTTTGTCCAAACCTGCGACGCGGGCGTCCAAGGTTTTTTTGCGGTCTTGGTCGTAGAAAAATTTCGCATCGGCCAAGCGCGGGCGCACCACACGTTCGTTGCCGCCAATCACAGCGCAAGCATCGTCGGGGGTGATGTTGCTGACCACCAAAAACTGGTGGGTGAGCTTGCCCGACGTGTCTAGCAAGGGGAAGTATTTTTGATTGGCCTTCATCGTGAGGATCAGGCACTCTTGGGGCACGTCGAGGAATTGCTTTTCAAATTCGCAAACCAGCACGTTGGGGCGCTCGACCAAGGACGTGACTTCGTCGAGCAAAGCATCATCTTCAATCGGGCGCACACCTCCACCGACTTTGGTGGCGGCCGCATTGAGTTGACGCACGATGTCTGCCCGGCGCTGCACAAAGTCAGCAATGACAGCACCGTCTGTTCGCAATGTGTCTGCATAAGCGTCTGCGTGGGCGATGAGCACCGGGTTGCAAGCCGCCTCGAAGCGGTGCCCCTGTGTGGCACGCCCAGCCTGCAAGCCCAGGGCCTGAACGGGCACCACTTGGTCACCATGCAAGGCCACCAAGCCATGGGCGGGGCGCACAAAGCTCACGCTGCTCCAACCGGGCAGTTCACAGCCTTGCTCCAATTGGTAGCTCATCACTTTGGGGATGGGCAGTTTGGCCAAAGCCTGTTCGATGGCCTGTTGCAAACCTTGCACCAAATCCACACCGCTGACGGTTTGGTCCAGCATCAGCACCTCGGCTTTGCCCTCACCCAGCCGCTGAAGTTGGGTCACTGTGCTGTCGTCGAAACCAAGGGCCGTGAGTTTTTTCAGCAGTGCCGGTGTGGCTTGGCCTTGGTTGTCCAGTCCAACAGCCACAGGCATGAGTTTGTGTTGCACTTGGCGGGCCGGGGCCTGGCTGAGCACCTGGTCGATGTGAACGCCCAATCGGCGAGGCGAAGCGTAGGACTTGAGTACCGCTTGCGCCACGATCAAGCCTTGGCTTTGAAGTTGCGCAAACACGCCTTGTGCGAAGGCTTGGCCCAGCTTGGACAAGGCTTTGGGCGGCAGTTCTTCAACGAGCAACTCGACCAACAAAGGCGCGTGCAGGCTTTGTGTATTTGCCATGTTCAAGCCGCCTTTTGGTTCATTTGAGCCACCCATTCACGGGGTGCCATGGGAAAACCCAAACGCTCGCGGCTCTCGAAATAACTTTGCGCCACACTGCGTGCCAAATTGCGGATGCGCCCGATGTAGGCGGCCCGCTCGGTAACGCTGATGGCACCGCGCGCGTCAAGCAGGTTGAAGGTGTGGGCTGCCTTGAGCACTTGCTCATAAGCGGGCAGGGCCAATTGTTGGCCGATCAAATACTGGGCTTGTTTTTCGTGTGCGGCAAATGCGGTGAATAAAAATTCAGCATCGCTGTGCTCGAAGTTATAGGCTGACTGCTCTTTTTCGTTTTGCAAATAGACGTCGCCATATTTAAGTTGGTCTGTCCACTGCAGGTTATAGACATTGTCAACGCCTTGCAAGTACATGGCCAAGCGCTCCAGCCCATAGGTGATTTCGCCTGTGATGGGTCGACAGTCGATGCCACCGACTTGTTGAAAATAGGTGAACTGAGTGACCTCCATGCCATTGAGCCAGACCTCCCACCCCAAACCCCAGGCGCCCAATGTGGGGTTTTCCCAATCGTCTTCGACGAAGCGGATGTCATTTTTTTTCAGGTCAAAGCCCAAGGCCGTCAAAGAGCCAAGGTAGAGGTCAAGGATGTTGGCAGGTGCAGGCTTGAGCACGACTTGGTATTGGTAATAGTGTTGCAAACGGTTTGGGTTTTCACCATAGCGGCCGTCTTTGGGTCGTCGGCTGGGCTGCACGTAGGCGGCGCGCCATGGCTCTGGGCCAATGGCGCGCAAAAAGGTGGCGGTGTGTGATGTGCCAGCCCCGACCTCCATGTCATAAGGTTGCAGCAAAGCACAGCCTTGCTGGTCCCAATAATTTTGGAGGGTGAGAATGATTTTTTGGAAGGTCAGCATGGGCCGTTGTGTGTGTTGTTCATCTGTGGTGGGATGAAAGCGTTGATTTTATGCCCCAGCTACATGGCTTTGACGGCGACCGCGCCAAGACAAGCCGACAACCAACACGCATACCCCAACGAGAGGCCACAATCCCCATCGCGCAGCCCACATGGCAAAGAATGTGGGCGGATCATCGCGCCCTTGCACCAAGGCGCTGAGCACACCGGTTTGATGCCTGGGCAAATGGGCCGTGACCCGCCCCTGGTGGTCAATCACTGCGGTCATGCCGGTGTTGGTGGCGCGCACCATCGGGCGTTGCAACTCCATGGTGCGCATGCGCGCTATGTTGAGGTGCTGGTCGATGGCGATGGAGTCACCGAACCAAGCGATATTGGTGATGTTGACCAGCACGGTGGGTGCGCGTTTGGGGTCAATGAAGCCGCGCGCCAACTCTTCGCCAAACAAGTCTTCGTAGCAAATATGGGGCGCAATGCGTTGGCCTTGCCAGTCAAAAGTGTCTGGGTGATGGCCCCCTGCTTTGAAGTCACTCAAGGGCATGCTCATCAAATCGGTGAACCACCTGAACATGGGGGGCACAAACTCACCGAACGGAACCAAATGGTCTTTGTCGTAACGATAATCTTGTGTTTGTGCGGAACGCCAACCGATGGCCGAATTGCTGTAGACCATTTGCCCATTAGGACCCATGTCTTTCAAGGGTACGCCGATCAAAGCGGCTGACTCACCTTGGGTGAAATGTGAGCGCAGTCCCTCCCAGTATCCGGGGGGCAAATGATTCGGCAGCAAGGGCAATGCGGTTTCGGGCGCGATGGCCAATCCGCTTGTGACTTGCATGAGTTGTTCCCGATACCAAGTCAAGGCTTGGGCAATACCAGTGCTGGCTTGGAACTTCTCACTTTGCGGTATGTTGCCCTGCAATAAATGGACTTGCAGGGCAGGTAAATTTGATGTTGTCGGTGCATGGCCCATGGGCGCAGGCACTTGGACGGCGATCAGACATGCCAAGCCCAAAGCCAATCCTTGGTAGCGCATTGCCCCACTTCGCATAGAAACTTGAGCTGCTTGTGCACACACCATGGCCACAACTGCCGCGAGCCAACCCACCCCATAAACCCCAAGCCACGGCGAAAAAGCAGACAAGGCCCCATCCACATGCGCGTAACCCACAGCACCCCAAGGGAACCCCGTAAATATCAAGGCCCTGGCGATTTCTGCCAACGTCCATGCACTGGCAAATATGACGGCTTGCAGCCACTTGGGCGATGCGTCTGCAATTCCAGATGGAATTGAAAAGCTGACCAGGGCTGCAAGCGCGTAATAAAGCGCCAGTGCCCCTGCCAATATAAACACGGCCAGGCCAGCCAAGATGGCAGGCATGCCCCCATAGGTGTGCAGTGAGATAAACAGCCACCAAAATGTGGCAGAAAGCCACACCGTGGCAGACCACCAGGCGCGTTTTATCAACTCACGTTTTGTTCCTGCTTGAACCAGTTGGTGGCACATCACGGCCATGCCCAACACTTGCAATACCGGGAGTGATTGCCCGCCCCATGGCCATGCCAGTGACAGTGCTTGCGCCAGACCTGCCACGGCCAGCCACAACGCTGTTTTCATGACGCTATGGGTGTTCCAGGGTTTCTTGTCACGCGAAACCAAGTGACTGCACCGCCTTTGGTGTGCAGCACTTCAAAGCGCAGTTGATCTATTTGCAAGTGCTCGCCACGGCGTGGCACATGGCCCATGGCATGCGAAATATAACCACCAATGGTTTCGAATGTTTCATCGCCAAGGCTGGGCCAGTTGACTTCAAATTCAGCCTGAATGCGCTCTAGTGCCGCGTCCCCATTGACACGGTAAACGTTATCGGCCAAGGCAAATATATCGGCCTCGGCCTCTTGGATATCGAATTCGTCTTCAATTTCTCCAACGATTTCTTCTAATACATCTTCAATCGTGACCAAGCCTGACACGCGGCCAAATTCATCGACCACCACGGCCTGGTGATTGCGGGTGTGTCGAAATTCACGCAACAAGTCGTTTAAGCCTTTGCTTTCAGGCACAAACACAGGGGCGCGAAGCAAAGCACGGATGTTCAACTCAGGGGCGCGTTGCAGCTTCAGCAAATCTTTCGCCAACAAAATGCCCAATATTTTTTCTTTGTCGTCTTCAAAAACTGGGAACCTGGAATGCGCTTTATCAATTACAAAGGCCAGTAATTCGTCTTGTGTGGCGTTGATGTCAATCAAATCCATTTTGGGTGCGGCCACCATCACATCGGCGACGGTTTTGTCAGCCATCCACAACACGCCTTCCAACATGTGGCGGCTGTCCATGTCGATGATGTTTTGTTTCTGTGCGGCGAGCAAGGCGCGCACCAAGTCCGCTTTGCTGCGCGGTGTCTTATTCCATTTTTGCAACCAATGTTGCAACCAATTTGTGCTTGGCTTAGGAACTCTGGCGGGTGACGGTAAGTCGCTCACTGTTTGGCAGTTCTGCACTGCTTTTGTCTAAACATGGTAAGCATAGCCCAAATCAAGTTCGGTTTAATATCCCAGAATGCATACCAATTTGCCTAAGCAGCATTTCCACTTTTTTGAAAGAGGCTGGCTGTCCTCTAACAATGTCTTGTTGATGGGTGCACAAGATGCGACTTTGGTGGACAGCGGTTATGTGACACACGCCGATCAAACATTGTCTTTGGTTCAATCACATTTACAGGGCCGCAAACTCAGCCACATTGTGAATACGCACTTGCACAGCGACCATTGCGGTGGGAATGCCCGATTGCAATCAGCCTACCCGGATGTTCAGACTTGGATCCCACCTGGTCACTTCGAAGCAGTTCAACTTTGGGATGAAGATGTCTTGACCTTTCAGGCCACCGGGCAACAGTGTGCAGTTTTTGAAGCAAATCACGTTTTGAAGCCGGGCACTGAGTTTTTGGCGGGCGATTTGACCTGGGAGGTGCATGCCGCGCCTGGTCACGATCCGCATTCGGTTGTTTTATTTGAGCCCAGTCATCGGCATTTGATTTCTGCAGATGCTCTTTGGTCAAACGGTTTCGGTGTTGTATTTCCCGAGCTCGATGGCATCCATGCCTTTGATGAAGTGGCTGCCACGTTGGATTTGATTGAACAATTAAATGCCACCAAAGTCTTTCCCGGCCATGGCGGTGCTTTCAC
>CANJUS010000047.1:0-7631 GCA_947477505.1 Comamonadaceae bacterium
AAAGCGCTCGGAGCCAAATAAAAACGCCACCCCTGTGGGGGCCGGGGTTTGGGCAGCCAATGCGGCCAGGTGCTCTCGCGGGGGGCGCGTGGGGGGGCCAAAGTCGCGCGGCGTCATGGCGGTGGCGCACACGTGGCTGATGCCGTCCAAAGCCTCATCCAAGGTGGCCACGATGCGGGTGCGCTCCAGCACATCCAAGGCACCACTGGCGCGTTGGATGGTCTCCTCGCGGCGCAACACATTGGCCCAGCGCGGGGCCACCAAGACCATGTCATCAAAGCCCATCACCCGCAAGGCGCGGGCACAGGCCCCGACATTGCCGGCGTGGCTGGTTTCGATCAAAACAAAACGGGTTTTCATGGCTTTCACACGGCGCCCAACCGTTTGGCAACTGACCCAGGCAGCGCAGCGAAACACGGGGGCTAAAATGCCATTGTCGCCGCCTGCATCGTCAGGCGTTTTTTGATGCTCTTGACGTGTCTGGTAATCGGTACTTCCGAGGACCCCACGAACCACAATCCATGTCCTCCTCTCTGCACCCCATGCTCAACGTGGCCATCAAGGCCGCCCGCGCCGCTGGCGCCATCATCAACCGCGCTGCGCTGGACGTCGAGGCGGTGCGCGTGACACAAAAAACCGCCAATGATTTCGTCACCGAGGTGGACCAAGCCAGCGAGCAAGCCATCATCGACACCTTGCTCATTGCCTACCCTGACCACGGCATCTTGGCCGAAGAGTCCGGCCAAGCCCGGGGCAACCAGCGCAGCGATTTCCAGTGGATCATCGACCCGCTGGACGGCACCACCAACTTTATTCATGGCTTTCCGGTGTATTGCGTGAGCATCGCCTTGGCCGTCAAAGGCCGCGTCGAGCAAGCCGTGGTCTACGACCCCACGCGCAACGATTTGTTCACCTCTACCCGCGGCCGGGGCGCCTTCATGAACGAGCGGCGCATCCGGGTCAGCAAACGCTTCCGGCTCAATGAATGCCTGGTGTCAACCGGCTTTCCGTTTCGCCCTGGCGACGACTTCGCCCAGTATCTGCAAATGATGAGCGAAGTCATGCAGCGCACCGCAGGCATTCGCCGCCCTGGCGCAGCAGCCCTGGACATGGCCTATGTGGCCGCTGGTTACTGCGATGGTTTTTTTGAAAAGGGCTTGCAACCCTGGGACATGGCCGCTGGATCGCTGCTGATCACCGAAGCCGGTGGTCTGGTGGGCAACCTCACCGGCGAGTCCGACTTTTTGCACCAAAAAGAATGCCTGGCCGGCAACCCAAAGGTGTATGCGCAACTGGTGCACATTTTGGGCAAATACTCCAAGTTCGCCAGCGTGGAAGACAAAATGGCTGCCACAGAGGCCGTCAGCAGCACCCTGTTGGGGCGCCACGCCAGCGCGGACAAGCCCGCCAACACCTGACACCCCACCGGTAACCGCCATGGAGACGGCCGCGCACACCCCCATGATGCAGCAGTACTTGGGCATCAAGGCCGAGTACCCGCACACGCTGGTGTTTTACCGCATGGGGGATTTTTACGAGCTGTTTTTTGCCGACGCCGAAAAAGCCGTCCGACTGCTCGACATCACCCTGACCCAACGTGGCCAATCCGGTGGTCAGCCCGTGGTCATGGCCGGGGTGCCCTACCACTCGGCCGAGACTTATTTGGCGCGATTATTGAAGCTGGGCGAATCGGTCGCCATTTGCGAGCAAGTGGGCGAAGTCGGCGGCAAAGGGCCCGTTGAGCGCCAAGTGGTGCGGGTGGTCACCCCCGGCACCTTGACCGACAGCGCCTTGCTGGCCGACAAACAAGAATCGGTGCTGCTGGCCGTGCACCAAGGTGCGCGTGCTGGCCAAGCCCAAGGTTGTGGCCTGGCTTGGCTGAGCGTGACCCAAGGCGTGCTGCACCTGGCCGAATGCGCCAGCACCGAGGTGGTGGCATGGATCGAGCGCATCGCGCCCACCGAAGTGATCCACAGCAACGACATCACCGCCGCCTTTGAAGCCGCCTTGAAAACCCTGGCCACCGTGCGCACCCCGCGACAAGCGGCCCAGTTTGACGCCCCCAATGGCCAGCGCAAACTGCTGGCCCAACTGGGTGTGGCCAGTTTGGCCACCTGGCAAGCGCAAGACATGGTGCAAGCCCATGCCGCAGTGGCCGCCTTGCTGGCCTACGCCGAGCACACCCAGGGGCGCGCCCTGAGCCACGTGCGCGAGCTGGAAGTGGCACGCGACCACAGCCTGATCGAGCTGCCTGCCACCACCCGGCGCAACCTGGAGTTGGTGCAGACCTTGCGCGGTGAGGATTCGCCCACCTTGTTTTCGCTGCTCGATACCTGCCAAACCAGCATGGGCAGCCGCCAGCTTAAGCGTTGGTTGCTCGAGCCGCCACGAGAGCGCAGCGTGGCCCAGCAACGCTTGGACGCGGTGGCCGCTTTGCAAGGCGCGCAAGGCACGGGCCCATGGAAGGCCTTGCGCGAGGCCTATAAGGGCGTCACCGACGTGGGCCGCGTGGGCGCGCGCATTGCCTTGCGCCAGGTGCGCCCGCGTGAGTTGATCGCGCTGGGACACAGCTTGCACCAGGCCCAACAGTGGCCCCGCTTGCTGCCCGACACAGATGTGCTGCAACGCATTGGGTCGGATTTACAAATGGACCCGGCCTGCGCCAGCTTGATTACCGCCAGCCTGCTGCCCGACCCGGCCGCCTTGGTGCGCGATGGTGGCGTGATCGCGCATGGCCATGACGCCGAATTGGACGAACTGCGCGCCATCCAAACCAATTGCGACGATTTTTTGCTCGACCTCGAAACCCGCGAGCGCGCGCGCAGCGGCATTGCCAACTTGCGCGTGCAGTTCAACAAAGTGCATGGGTTTTTCATCGAGGTCACCCAAGGCCAGTTGGACAAAGTGCCCAGCGACTACCGACGGCGCCAAACCCTGAAAAACGCAGAGCGCTTCATCACCCCCGAGCTCAAAGCCTTTGAAGACAAAGCCCTGAGTGCCCAAGAGCGCGCCTTGGCACGTGAAAAATGGCTTTACGAACAACTGCTCGACGCCTTGCAACCCTTTGTACCGGCCTTGATGCGCCTGGCCCAGGCCAGCGCACAGCTTGATGTCCTCACCACCTTTGCCGAGCGCGCCCTGAGCCTGGATTGGCGCGCCCCACAATTTGTCAAAACGCCTTGCATCGAGATCGAAGGTGGTCGCCACCCGGTGGTACAAGCGCGTTTGGCCCAGGCCAGCAGCGGAGGCTTTATTCCCAACGACACCCGCTTGGGTCCGCACCAGCGCATGCAAATCATCACCGGCCCCAATATGGGCGGCAAGTCCACATACATGCGCCAAGTCGCACTGATTGTCTTGTTGGCCAGCATCGGCTGCCCGGTGCCCGCCACCACCTGCCGTTTGGGCCCCATCGATGCCATCCACACCCGCATTGGCGCGGCCGATGATTTGGCCAACGCCCAATCGACTTTCATGCTCGAGATGACCGAGGCCGCGCAAATCCTGCACACAGCCACCCCCCACAGCTTGGTCCTGATGGACGAGATCGGTCGGGGCACCTCTACCTACGATGGTTTGTCGTTGGCCGCTGCCATCGCCAGCCATTTGCATGACAAGGCCCAGTGCTTCACCTTGTTTGCCACCCATTACTTTGAACTCACCAGCTTTCCCACCGAACACCGGGGCGCAGGCAATGTGCACGTGAGCGCGGCCGCAGGCACTGGCAAAGGCGCTGGGATAGTTTTTTTGCACCACATCGAGCCCGGACCTGCCAGCCGCAGCTACGGTATCCAGGTGGCGCGTTTGGCGGGCATGCCCGCTGCCGTGCTCAACCAAGCCCAACACACACTCAGCGCCTTGGAGTCCCATGACGCGCAAGGCGCAGCCCAAGTGGATTTATTCGCCCAGACCCCGGCCAGCGAAGCACCCGCCCCCAGCCCCGTCGAGTCGCAACTGGCGCAAATCGACCCCGACGCGCTCAGCCCGCGCGAAGCGCTTGACGCCTTGTATGCGCTGAAGCGATTGTTGTGAGCCGCAACATGGCCCAGCACTTGGTTTTCACCCACGGCAACAGCTTTCCGGCCAGCACCTACCGGTTGATGCACGACCGCTTGCGCGAACGGGGCTGGCACGTACACGCCATCGAAAAAGTGGGCCACGACCCGGCCTACCCGGTCACCGATAACTGGCCGCATCTGGTGCGGCAATTGCAAGATTTCACCCAATCCATCGCGGCACAACACGCCACGCAGGTTTACTTGGTGGGCCACTCTTTGGGCGGATTTTTAAGTGCCCTGTCCGCGGTGCGCATCCCCCACTTGGTGCGTGGGGTGTTGTTGCTCGACGCACCTTTGATTGGCGGCTGGCGCGCCCAGTTGCTGCGCTGGGCCAAGCGCAGCGGTCGCATGCATGCCTACTCGCCCGGCGCCATCAGCCAGCGGCGTCGCCAGCTGTGGGACAGCGAAGACGAGGTGATGGCCCATTTTGTGGACAAAGGCAAATTTGCCCGCTGGCACCCTGACGTGCTGCGCGACTATGTGCAAAACGGCACCCAGCCGCATGGCAACGGCGCTCAGCGCATGCTCAGTTTTGACCGCCAAATTGAGACCGACATTTACAACCACCTGCCCGATGACATGGCGGCATCACTCCTGTCGAGCCCCCTGCCGTTTCCGGTGGGCTTCATTGGGGGGCATCAATCCAAAGAAGTCCGAAAAGCCGGTTTGGGCATGACGCGGCGCATCACCCAAGGGCGCATGCGCATGGTCGAAGGCACGCACCTTTTCCCCATGGAGTCCCCCCTGGAGACAGCGGCCCTGATCGACGAGTGGTTGTCTAGCAACCTGGCGATGCCCTCGCGCTGAGACCGGTCAGGCCTTCCACTGCACCCAGCCGCCCCAGGCACTGATCAGCACCAGACAGCCAAAGCCAATGCGGTACCAGGCAAAAGGCACAAAACTGTGGGTGGCGATGTAGCGCAATAACCAACGCACGCAGGCCCATGCACTTAAAAAAGAAAACAACAAGCCCACCCCAAACATGGGCGCATCGGCCCAGCTGAGCAAGGCACGTTCTTTGTACAAGCTGTAGGCGCCCGCCCCCACCAAGGTGGGAATGGCCAGGTAAAACGAAAAATCTGTCGCCGCTTTGCGCGACAAACCCAGCAACATGCCGCCGATGATGGTCGCGCCACTGCGGCTGGTGCCCGGCACCATGGCCAGGCATTGAACCAACCCGACTTTCAAAGCGTCCAGGGGCGACATCGACTCCACATTCAGGATGCGGGCGTGGTCATCGGGGTGCTCGCCCGGGGCCCGCGCACGGCCCCAACCTTCGGCCCACAAGATGATCAACCCACCCAGGATGAAGGTAGAGGCCACCACCGTCGGGGTGAACAAATGCGCCTTGATCGCCTTGCCCAGCAACAAACCCAACACCACGGCAGGGATAAAGGCGATCAGCACATTCAGGGCAAAGCGACGAGCCAGCCGCTGGCTGGGCAAGGCCACCACGGTGCTTTGTATTTTTTGCCAATAAACAATGATCACAGCAAAAATGGCCCCGGTTTGAATCGCAATGTCAAACACCTTGGCTTTGTCGTCATCAAAACCCAGTAAAGCACCGGCCAATATCAGGTGCCCGGTGGAAGAAATCGGCAGAAATTCGGTCAAACCTTCCACCACCCCCATCACGGCGGCTTTGATCAACAGCGTCACATCCACGGGCATCCTTGGTCGCAAAAGCGCGAATTATCGGCCCTGCGCCCGCCCCACCCCTTCATCCCGAACCCATGAACACTTGTAGCGAAGGATTCCGACCTTGTATTTACCAAATTTCCAACTTCAAACGCTGCTTTGGAATGTGTGCAAAAGCCTTGTCTCGGCTGACCAGCGTGGCTTTCAAGGCCACTGCATGAGCGGCAATCATCATGTCAAAGTCACTGAGGTTGATGCCTTGCGCTTCAAGAGCGCTGCATAGTTCACCATAGCACGTGGCCGCAGCGGCATCCCAGGGCAATACATCCATGTGGCGCAACACTTGCACCAGGGCGTTTCGCAGTGCCACAGATGGGCCTCTTCGCTCAATGCCGTATTCAATTTCAGCCAGCGTCACGCTCGACATGACCACTTGACCCACCGGTAGTTTGGTCAATCGAGACAACAGTTTGGCGTCACGCCCCTGCATGATGTGACTGATGACATTGGTGCCAAGCAAGTAGCGCTGAGTCATTTCTCAACAGTTTCAAAAGGATCGCGGCGAGCGCCGGTTTGGCGGCGTTCCATCAACAAGTCTTCAGCGGCAGTCAAGGCCACGGCATCGAGCAAACTTTGCCAGTCGTTGGGTTTGCGCGACAACACCACATCTCCTGTCGAAGGGTCGTGCCGAATAAAGACTTCTGACACGTCAAAGCGGAATTCCAAAGGCAAGCGCACGGCTTGGCTGCGACCCGTGGTGAAAATTTTGGCGGTAGATGACATGTTTCTCCGTGATGACCCGTGATATATCTCATGATATATATCACAACAGATCAGGTCAACCCCTCCCCCACACACCCCTAAAATCAGTGCATGACCAAACCCGCAGCGCCAGCCACCACAGAAGAACACAAGCCCAGCAACTTTTTGCGCCAAATCATCGAGACCGATTTGGCCCAAGGCACTTACGCCAACCGCCGCTGGGCGGGCAGTCCCGGGGACGCGGCGCACCATGCCGCAGGCGCACCCGACCCGGCCAAAATTCGCACCCGCTTTCCACCCGAGCCCAACGGCTACCTGCACGTGGGCCACGCCAAAAGCATTTGCATCAACTTTGGCTTGGCGCGCGACTACGGCGGCGTGTGCCACCTGCGCTTTGACGACACCAACCCCGAAAAAGAAGACACCGAGTACGTCAACTCCATCATCGATGCCGTCAAATGGCTGGGCTTTAGCTGGAGTCAACCTGGAAACGACAAGGCTTATCAAGCCAGCGACTATTTCGACTTCATGTACCGCGCCGCTGAACATTTGATCCAAGCCGGCCACGCCTATGTGGATGAACAAACGCCCGAAGAGATGCGCAACCACCGGGGCGACTTTGGCAAACCTGGTGTGGACAGCCCTTTTAGAAGCCGAACCCCCACTGAAAACCTGGCTCGCTTTCGAGAAATGAAGGGCGGCCTATTGGCCGACGGTGCGGCCGTGCTGCGCGCCAAGATTGACATGGCCTCGGCCAACATCAATATGCGCGACCCAGCCATCTACCGCATCCGCCGCGCCACCCACCACCTCACGGGCGACTCCTGGTGCATCTACCCGATGTACACCTTTGCGCACCCGATCGAAGACGCG
Organism: Comamonadaceae bacterium; assembly: GCA_947477505.1. Lineage (GTDB taxonomy): Bacteria > Pseudomonadota > Gammaproteobacteria > Burkholderiales > Burkholderiaceae_C > Limnohabitans. The sequence goes on from CANJUS010000047.1 coordinate 7,332, forward strand.
TTGGAGCAAATCACGCACAGCATCTGCACGCTGGAATTCGAAGACCAACGTCCGTTTTACGACTGGCTGATGGAGCGTTTATCTGAAGGGGGATTGCTGGCCGCACCCAGCCCCAAACAATACGAATTTGCCCGCCTGAACCTGACCTATGTGATCACCAGCAAACGCAAACTGGCCGCATTGGTTGCCGAGGGCAAAGTCAGCGGCTGGGACGTCCCGCGCATGCCGACCATTGTGGGCCTGCGCCGGCGGGGCTACACGCCGGAGAGTTTGCGCCTGTTTGCTGACCGCATTGGCGTG
>CANJUS010000048.1:0-7510 GCA_947477505.1 Comamonadaceae bacterium
GCAGGGTCACGTAGCCCATTTTGAACATGCTGCGAAAAAACCAGCTGTCCATAAAGTCGGCCTCCCAACCCACACCACCACCGGCGCTGTACCCCGCCAAATGGAACTCGTCGTTGCGCGCGCGCCCCAGCATGTTGAGCGTGACATTGCTTTTGGGGTAGACGATGCCCGCCCCCACCAAGGCCACCCAGCGCGAGGCAAACGGCGAGCGCCATTGGGTCACTGGAAACTGCTTTTCATACTCAACGCTGACCACATTGAGACCGTCGGTGTGCTCAAAGTTCAGGTAGTTGGTGGACAAGGTTCGGGTCGAACCGGTTTGCGTGTCATTGGTGATGTTGCCGGCAAAGCCCACCGTTTGGTCGGGCGTGACCACGTACTTCATGTGATCGAGGTTGAGCGCCCAGGCCGTATCGGGCGAAATTTGGTAGGCAATGCGCAAATTGGTTTGCGGCAAGGTGATGTTGCCCGGATTCAAAAAGGTGCCAAAAATGTTCTCGCTGGTGACATCGACTTGCATGTCTTTGGCCTTGACGCTGCTGAGCGTGAAGTCGTGGTCCGCGCCCCAAAAGTGGATGTCGCTGTTGGAATAGGTAGAGCGGTTCCATCCCCAATACACCGACCATTTGCGCGCGGCCGACGCCGCCGATTGCAAAGGGCTGGCTGGGTCGCGCTGCACCGGCACAGCCATGGTTGGACTGGCCTGGGCCAGCAAAACGGTGTCTGCTGTTTGGGCCCAGGGGGTGGTTTGAAAGGTCGCCGCTGATGCGAGGATGGCGAACCATGAGGCCGCCCAAATAGGTTTGTGCTTCATCATGTTCGCGCTCCAATGTTTACAGGGTCAAGATGGTGCAACCCGTGGTTTTGCGTGCTTCCAAATCGCGGTGGGCTTGTTGCACTTGTTCCAGGGGATAACGTTGCTCGATGTTGATCTTTACCTTGCCGCTGATGACGATGTCAAACAAATCTTTGGACATGGCCATGGCACCCTCATGGGTGGCAATGTGGGTGAACAAGGTTTGGCGGGTCACAAACAGCGAGCCCTTGTTGCCCAAGATGCCCGGGGCAAAGGGTGGCACGGGGCCAGAGGCATTGCCAAAGCTGGCCATCAAACCAAACGGTGACAAGCAATCCAGCGACTTGTCCCAGGTGTCTTTGCCCACCGAGTCGTAAACCACTTTGACGCCTTTGCCACCGGTGATGTCTTTGACCCGTGCAGCAAAGTCTTCTTTGGCATAGTTGATGACATGGGCGGCCCCGTTGGCTTTGGCCAACTCGCACTTGGCGTCGCTGCCAGCCGTGCCAATGAGTTGGTAGCCCAAGGCTTTGGCCCATTGGCAAGCGATCAGGCCCACGCCACCGGCAGCGGCATGGAACAACACAAAGTCACCGGCTTGCAAGCCGCCTTGGGGCAAAGTGCGCTTGAGCAAAAACTGGGCGGTCATGCCCTTGAGCATCATGGCTGCGCCAGAGTCAAAGTCGATCGCATCGGGCAATTTGCACACCACTTTGGCGGGCATCACACGCACTTCGCAATAGCTGCCCGGGGGTTGGCTGGCGTAGGCGGCGCGGTCACCCGCTTTGAGGTGGGTCACGCCAGGGCCCACGGCCTCGACCACGCCCGAGGCTTCCATGCCCAGGTTCAAGGGCATGGGCAAGGGGTACAAACCGGTGCGTTGGTACACATCAATGAAGTTCAAGCCCACCGCTTTGTGGCGGATGCGGATTTCTCCGGGGCCGGGGTCACCCACGGTGACGTCAACGATTTTGAGGACTTCGGGACCACCGTTTTGGTCAATGCGGACAGCTCTGGTCATGTTTGGGCTCCAGTGAATGTGATTTTTGGGTTGGATGGCATCCAACGGCCCTGGGTGAGGCCATGGACACGCCCGCATTATCCGCTTTGGGACATGCCACTGGGTAAGCGGCGATAGGTTAGAGTCGTGCACCAATGACTGCACCCACCCAAACCCGCCTGAGCCTGGGCACCGCCTTTTTGCTGACCATGCCGCCACTGCTGTGGTCGGCCAACTCGGTGATTGGGCGCATGATCAACGACCAAGTGCCCCCCGTGACACTGAACCTGCTGCGCTGGCTGGTGGCGCTGGTGCTCCTGCTGCCGCTGGCGCACCGCATGCTGCACCGGGGCAGCCCGCTGTGGACGCACTGGCGACGCTATTTGTTTTTGGGTCTGCTGGGCGTGGCTTGCTACAACACCTTTCAATACCTGGCCTTGCGCACCACCACCCCCATCAATGTGACGCTGGTGGCCTCCAGCGCACCGGTGTTCATGCTGGCCCTGGGCAGTTTGTTTTATGGCCAGCGGGTGCGGCGCGATCAACTCATTGGCGCGGTCATGTCCATCATTGGCGTCATGCTGGTGATGTGCCGTGGCGATTGGCAGTTGCTGGCCCAGGTTCAGTTTGTCGAGGGCGATGTGTTCGTGCTGATCGCCACTGCCGCTTGGGCTTGGTACAGCTGGCAGATCACCCTGCCCGATCGCGACCCACCTGAGATCCGCAACCACTGGGCCAACTTTTTGATGGCACAAGTGGTGATGGGCTTGGTCTGGTGCAGTCTTTTCAGCGCCGCCGAATGGACGCTCACAGACGCACACATCTATTGGAGCTGGCCGGTGGTGGCCGCCCTTTTGTACATTGGCATCGGCCCAGCTGTGTTGGCCTACCGCTGTTGGGGCTTGGGCGTGCAGCGGGTGGGCCCCAGCGTGGCGGGATTTTTCAGCAACCTCACACCGGTTTTTGCCGCCTTGCTGTCCAGCCTGGTGCTGGGCGAACCACCCAGGTGGTACCACTTAGCGGCATTTGTGCTGATTGTGGGCGGGATCGTGGTGTCGTCCCAGCAAAAACGCCCATCCGCCTGAACCGACGCGACCCATCGCCGCAAGCGCTACCCATTGGGCGCGCGCGCGGCGCGCTCACGTCAGCCCTGGTTGGCACCCATCAGGTAATCGCGCTTGCCCACCGGCACGCCGTTCAAGCGCAGCAGGTTGTAAGCGGTGGTGATGTGAAAGTACATATTGGGCAGTATCCACATCGTCACATAGTCTTGGCCACGCATGGTGTGGCTGCCGGCCTTACCCACCGGAAAGGTGAACGACTGGTCTTCGCGGCCATCGATGGCGCTGGCCGGCACGGTGGCCAACCAGGTCAGGGTTTTTTGGATGCGCGCTTGCAACTCTTCAATGGTGGACTCGGTATCGTCGAACTTGGGCGCATCCATGCCGGCCACACGGGCCACGCCATTTTTGACCACATCGCAGGCAATGAAAATTTGGTTTTTGAACGGCAGCATGTCGGGCGACAGGCGCTCGGTGATGTGCACATTGGCGTCAAAGCCACGGGCCTGGGCATCGGCACGGGCTTTGTCAAGCAAGTGGCTCAAGTGGCCGAGCATGGCCGCGCACACGGGCAAACAGGTTTGGGACAAAGAAATGGTCATGGGGTTCTCCTGGAATAAAAAATTAAAACGCGCCAGGGTAGGCGCCACCGTCGATCAAAATGTTTTGGCCGGTGATGTAACTGGCTTGTTGGCTGCACAAAAAAGCGCAGGTTTCGCCAAATTCTTGGGCCGTGCCAAAGCGCTGGGCGGGGATGGTTTTGCGCCGTGCCTCGCTGACCTCTTCGACCGACTTGCCCGCTTTGGTGGCAATCGTTTTTTGGTTGCTGCGCAGGCGGTCGGTGTCAAACGCGCCCGGCAATAAGTTGTTGATGGTCACATTGCGCCCGGCCAATTGGCTGCTGCGCGAGGTGCCCGCCACAAAACCGGTCAGGCCGCTGCGCGCACCGTTGGACAAACCCAAAATATCGATGGGCGACTTGACCGCACTCGAGGTGATGTTGACCACCCGCCCAAAACCGCGCGCGGCCATGCCGTCCACGGTGGCGCGGATCAGCTCGATGGGGGTGAGCATATTGGCGTCGACGGCCTTGATCCAGGCATCGCGGTCCCAATCGCGAAAGTCCCCCGGCGGGGGGCCGCCGGCGTTGGTCACCACAATGTCAAAGTTCTTGCCCGGCCCACCGGCCACGCTCCAAATCGCCTCACGACCAGCCTGTGTGGTGATGTCTTGCGCCACCACCAAAATTTGTGTGCCGTGGCCACGCAAAGCTTTGGCAGCGTCGCTCAAAGCGTCGGCACCGCGTGCCACCATCACCACATTGACCCCTTCTTGGGCCAGTGCTTGTGCGCAACCAAAACCCAATCCTTTGCTGGCGCCGCCTACGAGGGCCCATTTGCCTTTGATTCCAAAATCCATCATCTGTCTCCGAGTTTGCTCACCATATAAATACCGCCCAACACCAACAAGGTGCCCATGCCTGTCCAGGCATTGAACGGCTCATCCAACAACCACACGCCCAAGACGATCGTGGCCATGGGCCCAATCATGCCAGCTTGCGATGTCAATGCCGCGCCAATGCGTTCAATGGCCATCATCACCAGCACCAAAGGCACCACGGTACACAAAGTGGCATTGACCAACGACAACCACAGCACCTCTTGGGGCACCCACATGGCCGAGATGGGCCGCAGCCACCAAAACTGCAGCCAACAACACACACTCGCCACGCTAGAGGCCAAGCCCACCAAACGCATGGCCCCGATGCGCTGGACCAGCTGCCCACTCATGATGAGGTAGATCGCATAACAAAGCGCACTGGCCAACACCAAGCTGCTGCCCAGCACCGCATCCTGACCGCCCAAGCTGACTTCGTGACCAAACACCAGCACCACGCCGCTGTAGCTGATGGCCATGGCCAACGCGCGCCAGCGGGTGATGCGGCGGCGGTAAAACACCCAACCCATGAGCAAGACCATGGTGGGGTTGAGGTACAAAATCAGCCGCTCTAAGCTGGCACTGATGTACTGCAAACCCAAAACATCGAGGTAACTGGAGAAGTAATACCCAATGAACCCCAGGGCCAACACCGAACCCGCATCACGCAACGAGATCGGGTTGGCACGCGCATGGGCTTGGCGCGATGACCACCACACCAGCAGCACAAAAAAGGGCAACGCCATGACCATGCGCAGCATGATGAGCGTGACCGCATCCACCCCATGGCGATAGGCCAACTTGACGATGATGGCCTTGCCACTGAAGGCAATGGCCCCCAACAAAGCCAGCATCAAGCCGCCGGTCATGGCGGGCGATGCGGCGCTTTCAATCTTGGTCATGAGGGCGCCATCGCACTGGGCGCAGGCCGGTCACAAGCCTTCAAAATCCGGCGGCCAAGCCGTCGCGGCGCGGATCGCTGGCCACGATATAGCCCTCAACCTGGGGATCGCCCGCGCGCCAAATGAATTGCCCGGCACCAAAGTCTTGGTAGCTGTCGTTGATCACATCGACATGGTGCCCCAGGTCTTTGAGACCTTGAACAGTTTGCGGGTTCATGCTGGCTTCGACATTGATCTCCATGCCTTGGTTGAAGCGCCAGCGCGGCGCGTCACACGCCGCTTGTGGGTTTTGTTGGTAGTCGAGCATGCGCACCAGCGTTTGCATGTGCCCTTGGGGTTGCATATTGCCCCCCATCACCCCAAAGCTCATCACCGGTTGGCCGTTTTGGGTCAAGAAGGCCGGGATGATGGTGTGAAACGGCCGCTTGCCCGGCGCCACCAAATTGGCTTGGTTGGGTGTGCCCGTGGACACGGTAAAGCCGTGGCCCCGGTTTTGCAAACTGATGCCGTAAGTGGGTTCGACACAACCCGAGCCAAAACCCATGTAATTGCTTTGGATAAAGCTGACCATCATGCCGTTTTCGTCCGCCGCAGTGAGGTAAATGGTGCCACCCTTGACCGGGTTGCCCGCTCCAAAGGCTTGGGCACGCCGGGTATCAATGAGCTTGGCCCTTTGCGCCAAATAGGCGCTGTCGAGCATTTGCTCGGTGCTGACTTCCATGCCCTGGCGCTCAGCGACAAAACGGTACACGTCGGCAAAAGCCAGCTTCATGGCTTCGATCTGCAAATGCTGCGACGCCACCCCATCCACGGGCAAGCTGGCCAAGTCGAACTGATCCAAAATGCCCAATGCAATTTGGGCTGCAATGCCCTGGCCATTGGGTGGGATTTCATGCAAGGTGTGCTGGCGGTAATTCTTGGCCAAGGGTGTGACCCATTCGGGCTTGAACTGGGCAAAGTCACTCACCTGATGGCTGCCCCCGTTTTCTTTGGAAAAGCGCGCCAAGGCCTGTGCAATTTCGCCACCATAAAAGGCCTGGCCTTTGGTTTGCGCAATCAGACGCAGGCCACGGGCAGCGGCAGGGAACTTGAACAACTCACCCACCCGCGGGGCCCGCCCCCAAGGCAAAAAGCTTTGCGCAAAACCCGGCAGTGACTGCAACTCGGGGGTGGCCGCCGCCCACTTTTGCTGCACCACCACCGGCAGCAAATAACCCCGCTCGGCGATCTCGATGGCCGGTTGCAACAGGTCTTCAAAGGGGAGTTTGCCAAAGCGCTCGCTCATGGCCACCCACGCCGACACAGCACCGGGGATGGTGACCGAATCCATGCCACGCTTGGGCGGCGTGGTGGCAGCGCCACCATATTTAGACTGGAAATAATCGGGTGTCCAAGACTGTGGCGCATGGCCTGAGGCGTTGAGGCCATGCAACTGCTGCCCATCCCACAAAATACAAAACGCGTCTGAACCCAGGCCGTTGCTCACCGGCTCGGTGATGGTCAGCGCTGCCGCCGCAGCGATGGCCGCATCAACTGCATTGCCGCCTTGCCAGAGCATGCGCAAACCCGCCTGTGCCGCCAAGGGGTGCGAAGTCGACACCGCGTTGCGCGCAAACACTGGCAAGCGGGTGGATGTGTAGGGGTTGTGGTCTTGGAAGTTCATTCGCAGATGATAACGAAGGTGCCCCCCGCCAGCGGTCACCCCGCGCGCCAACCAGTCGCCCTTGTTTCATCTCCTGAGCGATGCCCATGAAAAACGGCACCCGAAGGTGCCGTTGAGTCTGTGCACCCGGGCAGGCCCGGCGGCACGGGTCACTCCTCGACAAAGGCCTCTTGGCGCTTGGCCTTGACCGATGGCAAGAGCACGATGATGAGCAGCACCAAAGCGGCGGCCAGCAACGAGCCCGACAGGGGGCGGGTGACAAACACCGACCAGTCGCCGCGCGAAAGCAGCAGTGCACGGCGCAGGTTTTCTTCCATCATGGGGCCCAAGATGAAACCCAGCAGCAACGGTGCGGGTTCGCAACCGAGCTTCATGAAGATATAACCAATCAAACCGAACAAGGCCACCAACCAGATGTCAAAGGTGTTGTTGTTGGTGGAGTACACACCAATGGCACAAAACAACACGATGGCTGGAAAGAGCAAGCGGTAGGGCACCGACAACAGTTTGATCCACATGCCAATCAAGGGCAGGTTCAAGATCACCAGCATCAGGTTGCCAATCCACATCGAGGCGATCAGGCCCCAAAACAACTCGGGGTTGCTGGTCATCACCTGCGGGCCGGGTTGGATGTTGTGGATGGTCATCGCA
>CANJUS010000049.1:0-7495 GCA_947477505.1 Comamonadaceae bacterium
ACCACCACCCCACAAGTGATGGATGCCCACAAAATGCGCTGCACATCACCCTTGTATCACCCTGGCGGGGGGGGTATCAACGTGGCCCGTGTGGCGCATCGCTTGGGGTGTGACGTTCAAGCGCTTTGGCTGGGTGGTGGCCACGCAGGTGATCAATTGACCGCTTTGCTGGATGATGAACAAATGCCCCACCTTCGGCTTGAAGCTGGGCAAGAAACACGGCAGAGCTTTGCGGTGCATGAAACCAGCACAGCACGAGACTACCGCTTTGTGCTGCCTGGCCCCAGCTTGGAACCACAGGCGCTGGCCAAGGGTTTGCAAACCTTTTATCAACAAGCAACAGCGTCGCGCTTTTGGGTGGTCAGTGGCAGCTTGCCTGGCGGCGCGCCTGAAAGCATTTATGCGGAAATTGCACGCAAAGCCCAGGCTCAAGACAAAAAACTGATTCTGGATGCATCTGGCCCTGCCTTGGTGGCAGCCATGCAAGAGGGGGTCTTCATGGTCAAACCAAGCTTGCGGGAAATGGAAGCAATCGCTGGCCATGCCTTGCCCACCACAGCCATGCGATTGGCCCAGGCTCGGCATTGGCTGACCCAAGGACACAGCCAAATTGTTGCTCTGTCTTTGGGCGCTGAGGGTGCGATGCTGGTGACCCAACAAGGTGCCTGGCTTGCACCGAGCTTGCCAGTCACTGTGCGCAGCACGATTGGGGCGGGTGACAGTTTTGTGGGTGGGTTTGTGGCGGTACTGGACAAGTCACACCCCGCAACAGATGCAAGCGTGCTGTTGTTGGCTTTTCGACAAGCCATGGCCGCATCAGCAGCGGCTTTGACTTCGCTGGGCACGGCTTTGTGCCAACCGCAAGATGTGGCTGACTTGCTCGGTGATGTGCAAATTTCATCATTGCCAAGTTGTAGCCCAATGATGTGACATTTATCTCTTCACTTGTAACAATAAGTCATGATTTGTGTGATTAAAGCAAAGCCCATTGGCTCTTGAAATTATTTTTCAAAACACATGGATTCGGCCAAATAAACACGGGTATTGGTGAGCATTTGTGAGCCCAAATGAGGGATTAAGGGTGTTGCTGCACGCAGGCTTCCTAAGCTTGTTGCATGCCCATAAACAGCTTTGCGCCACATACCTTCTGTCGCACTGAATCAATCTCTGAAGCCTCAATGGCTTGGACAGAGGCACGCCCATGAGTGCTGCAGCACAACACCTGGGCCTGTTGGACCAATTCCGGGACACGCCCCAGGAAGCACCCAATTCACAACAAGCCACCTTCAGGCTGACCCCGCATTTGGTGCTGGCCAGCGCCTTGCTGCACATGATGGCCAGCGACGGGCAAATCGAAGAAGCAGAAAGCAGCCAACTTCAATCGGTGATTGGTGGTGATCAAAAGGTAATGAATCTGGCGGTCCAGTACACCCAAGCCGTTCCCCTGACTCAGTTTTTGACCGATGCCTACCAAGTTTTGGACAAGGCCAGCACACTTTGTGTGTTGACCAACGTGTGCGACTCGCTGCTGGCCGATGGCAGTGCTGGCCCCGAAGAATTGGCATTGTTTGAACGGATGAAGACTGCCTGGGGCGTTGATACAGCGACTTTCGCGCCTTACCAAAAAGCCATTGCCCTGAAGAACAACGATTCAGTCATGGGTGAGTACGATGCGGGTCGATTAGCGGATCAGGTGGTCACGCCCCATTTGGCACTGGCCGCTTCGCTGTTGTACATGATGGCCGCCGATGGGTCCATTGCCACCGAAGAAATTGGTCAGTTGCAAACGGCGATTGGTGAGTTTCAGGGCTTGCAAGAAGCCGCATTGAAACAGGTGCGGTCCGTCAAGCTGCCGGATTTTTTAAAACGCGCTGCGCCCAGTTTGAGCCCAGAGGTCAAACTTTACATCTTGGCCAATGTGTGCGACTCCATGATGGCCGATGGCGACGTGGATGCGCTGGAAAACAAAATTTTCCAAACCATGCTTGCTGGCTATGGCCATGACAACGCGAGTTTCAAGCCGTTTTATCAATCCATCAAAGTCAAAAACATCAAGACCTTTTCGGCGGCGGTGCACAAACCCAAGCTGATTTACAGCAACATGTCTGCTGGCAGTGGTCAAGATGAAAAAGGGGTGCGCTTCAACCGTGACAATTCTTTGGGCGCTGAGACCTCGGGTGTAGCAGGTCAAGGTGACCTGGATTCGGGCAAAGGTCCCGTGATTGCCCATGTGCTGCCTGGTCAAGAGGGGGGGCATGTTGGCAATCGCACCATGCAAGAAAACATCGATAAGGTGTCGCAAGGCTTCGGTGATGAAGACCAGGTCCATGTGGTGCAAGACAACGCCTTGGCAGATCAATTGGCCAAAGCGTCCAAAGCGCCAGGGGCGGATGACAACATCCAAAACATAGGCGGCAAGTCGCTTTCGCCCTCGCAGGACGGCCCCATCTTGAAGGCGTCCTCCACCCATGCGTCAGGGCCTGTTTTGAATGCAGTCCCACCCCAAGGACCCGGCCCCAATCTTTTGGACACCAACGCAGCCAGCGCCAATTTGCAGTCGGTTGCCACAGATCCAGCGATGGACAACGCCATTCGCTTGCCTTCGCAAGCCTTGGCGGACAACACAAGCGGGATTAAAAAAGAAGGCATTGCAGACCGCAATGTGGCCTTGGAAAAGTCCACAGATCCAAGCAATCAAGCCAAATTGTCGGGCACGGGTGTCGCCGACAACACACTCAAACTGGGTACCAGTGCCAATGATGCACACCTTGAGACATTGCCCACGAGCGGGAACAACAACAATATTCAGCCGCTGACCGATGACTCGCTGACAGTCAATCGCCAAGCCATCCCAGAAGGCGCCACAGACGAGAACCGCCAACCGCTTGGGTCAACTGCACACGTCGATCAGGCGGCAGCCATCGCCAAAACGCCGCTCAACGACAACCGACAAGCGGCCGCAGAAAAATCGTTGGATGCCAATCGCCAAAACGCCGCCAGCCCGACCGAAGCAGCCAATCGCCAGGGGGCTGGCGAAAAGGCCTTGGGCACAAACACACAGCCTGCACCTGCACCAACACCCTCGGCGAATCGACAGCCCGACCCGCAAGATGCGGTGAGCTCGACCCGGGACAATGCACCGATTCAAACGGTTGGCACCCACCGGGCCAAGCTGCCCGGGGGCACGGCTGCACCTCAGATCACGCTGAAGTCGCGCAGCCAGCCGACTTCCGCTGGATTGACCTTGGACGCTCAAAAGCCCATGGTCAGAAAGGTTGACCGGGTCAAACAGCTGACCGAACATGTCAGCCAATTGCGTTTGCGCTTAGATCAATTGGCGGGGCTGAATCACGCCGTATTGGAAGCCGCAGAAAAGGCCGCTGGTGGAAATTGCAGCACCTGTGGCAATCCAAAGTGTTTGTTCACCCACCACGTCCACTGAACACGCCAATCAAGTCGAGCGGTACAGCACAGGCTGCTGGCCACCCCAGCCCCGGTCAATGAATCACATGTCCCATTGGGGGCCAATGCAAAGCATCACTTTTGCCAGGCTAGCATGTCCTTGCCAAACATGAATGGGGCACGCAATATGGGGTATTTGAAAAGGTCGGGGTCTTGCGGTGGCAAAAAGGACATCCAAAAATCGATGCGCGCCTGTGGATCCAACCTAAAAGATTCATCACTGCTTAGTTTTTCCTCATACCTTTGGCGAATGAGGGGCAATTGCGCAGCCAATGCGTCGCCATAAAGTTGGCCAATCAGCGGGCTTTGTTCGTGCATCCTTCGGATCAACTCCAGTTCACGGTGGTCAGCCACATAGTCGCTGGTTTCGTACGCCGTATTGAACATGCCCCATGATGAAAACGAATCAGGTGCCGCTGGTTCGAACAAATGGCCCACCAGCAAGGCCTTGGGTTGCTCAATGGGCACAAAAATGGAACCCTTCTTCACCCCTGCAAGCTCCAAAGACCAATGGCCGGTGACGCTGGTTCGCTGCCGCCCCTGAAAACTATCTGCGTCATACACAACGTCTTGGGGTCGGACACGCATCACATCCATGTCTTTGGGCGTTTGGTCTTTGTTGACCTGGCCAAACCGTATTCCATGGTGAATCAACAATGGCTTGATCAAACTGGCCCATTCGGTCGGGATGACGTAGCCCCCTTGAGGCAATTTGACCGTTGAATCTTGTATCGGCAGCAACTTGTTATAAAACGGGACCGACCACACTTGGTGTTCGGTTGTGTCGTACGCAATGCCCCGCCCGCCGACCACGGGCGCATCTTGAAACACCTCGTAGCGGTACCCCTTTATTTCGATATGGGGCACGGTCTGGTTCGGGTCAATGTCAACGGCGTTGACCCACATCAGGGGCACCTCGCGCCCTGCCAGAGATTGGTTCTGCGCATCTGCTTGGGCCGCAGAGTGCACCAGTTCAAATCGGTTCGCTGCAATCACACGGAAAAATGCCAGCAAGGTGTTTTTGCTGGTCAACACACGCTCAGCGTAAGGCGACCAGGCATGGTCTTCAATCAAAAAGCCCCATCGGTTGCGCAAACTGGCATACACATGCGAGAAGCGCGGGGCATCAGCTTCCAAAATCACCCCCATGCCTGGGTCGTTGACATCCTTCAATTGAGGATAGAAGCCCAAAGGATCATGGCCCATGCTGCGCAACTGGGCCAATGTGCCATTGAGCATCTGAATCGCCTCTCTTTGGATCACCGGATCGATGGCGTAATGCGAGGACATAGAGACCGAGACATCGTGTCGAAACCGCAAACCATCGGTGACATGCAAGTCCAATGTCACCAGCGGGTCCCACTGCTGCACCAAGCTGAGCATGGCCTTGGTCTCATGGGCTTGCGCGATCATCCAGTCGCGGTTCAAATTGATGCGCAAGGCATTGGTTCTTTGCCCCGTCTCCAAGGGGCCATTTTGGTTGGGCCGACTGAATTTGCTGCGGTTTTCATGGCCATCCACATTGAACACCGGAACAAACACCACCACCAATTGATGCAAGGGGTTTTGGTTGCTCGGATCAGCCAGCAGATCGCGCATCAAAATCAATCCCGCATCTTTGCCATCGATTTCACCCGCATGGGTTCCTCCAATGACCAATACGACGGGTATTTTTTGCTTTTTGGCGGCCAGGGCATTGAGTGCACCTGTTTTGCTCACCACCATCGCTTTGATGTCACGCCCCTGCGCCGTCGTGCCCATGTTGAAGCATTTCACAGACGTGGGGTGGCCTCGCTGGAGATCGCGGCAGTAACGCCCCACCTCTGGGTACGGGCCCGAATGAGCAAAACCTGTCAGTTCGGCATGCACTCGATCCGGCAAAGGATTGGATGCGGCCGTCTGCCCAATGCAAGCCGCCAAGCAAAAGATAAAAGCGATGCGCAAACTTCTCATCACAACTTATGGTTCATATCTACACACTCAAAATCTCTGGGACCTCGAGATTGAAGTTTCAATTGTTTCACGCCTGGACAAACCAGGTGATAAGCCCTGGTCCCCCAAGGTCATATCTGGCAAGGTCAAACGCACGGGACATGGCAAAATTGCGGCTCGTGGGGGGGTAGCTCAGCTGGGAGAGCGCGTCGTTCGCAATGACGAGGTCGGGAGTTCGATCCTCCTCCTCTCCACCAAAACCCAAAAAAGCCAGCATGAAGCTGGCTTTTTCTTTGGTCAAGGACCCTTTCAGCGATCTGATCGAGCGCTCTTGGCGGGGCGCTTTTTCGAGTCGCGGGGGACGAAAACCTTGCCAGCACCCGGGCCCGCACGATCAGGTCTGTCAGCGCCCACGCCCACCACACGAGGACCACGGCTGTTTCGATCGTTGAAGGAACGACCCTCTGCTGGACGCCCCGTCGGAGCTGCCCAAGCTTGTGGTGGGCGGTCGTTGGACTCATGGCGATCTGAAGACCGAGGCGCACGGTCAAATGAGCGACCGGCAGGGGCACCTCGGCCGCCAAAGCGGCTTGCCCCTGGAGCGCCTCTGCGCGGGCCATCGAAGTCCCTGGGGCGCTCGGCGCGTTGCTGAGGCTCTAAACCAGGCACGACTTCAGCTTTGATGGGCTGTCGGGTGTAGGCCTCGATGTCAAAGATTTTTCTGCGATCGCGAAACTCGGCAAAAGTCACCGCCAAGCCATCACGACCGGCGCGGCCCGTGCGTCCGATGCGGTGCACATAGTCCTCGGCCTTCATGGGCAAGCCAAAGTTAAAGACATGGCTGATGGTGGGCACATCGATGCCGCGTGCGGCCACATCGGTGGCCACCAAAATTTGGACCATGCCTTGGCGCAAGGCCATGAGTCGGCGGTTGCGCAAGCCTTGGCTCAATGCACCATGCAAAGCCACTGCAGAAAAACCAGCTTGCTGCAAATCCACCGCCAACGCGTCGCACTCAATTTGGGTGCTGGCAAAAACAATGGCCTGATCGATGGTGGTGTCGCGCAACCAATGGTCCAGCAACTTGCGTTTGTGTTGGGGGGTGTCAGCCCAAAACATGGACTGTGTGATGTTGACGTGTTGGGCGTGCTGTGCATCAACTTGCACACGCTGGGGCTGACGCATCACACGGGTGGCCAATTGCTGAATGCGCGGCGCAAAGGTTGCACTGAACATCATCGTTTGACGCCGCTTGATGGTGAGTTGGTTGACCTCGGCCAAATCATCGGAAAACCCCAAATCGAGCATCCGATCGGCCTCATCGACCACCAAAAATTGCACTTGGTCGAGTTTGATCTGATTGGATCGTTGCAAGTCCAACAAGCGCCCGGGTGTGGCCACCACCAGGTTGGCATTTTGCAACTTGGCGATTTGCAACGCATAGGGCATACCACCCACCACGTTGGCAATGCGCAGACCAGGGCTGTGGCGCACCAGATCAATGGCATCGTGTGCCACCTGTTGGGCCAATTCGCGGGTGGGGCACAGCACCAATGCACCTGGGGTGGCGGGTTTGAAATTGCTCGGATGCGTTGGGTTTTTGCGCTTGGGTCTCTTGGGTGGCTCTTCGCCGCGCGCCAACGCTTGAGCGACCTTTTGGTCCCACTCTTGGGCCTGGGCCTGAGCTTGCTCTTGGTGCTGCAGCAACAAGGTGTGCAATACCGGCAGCAAGAAAGCGGCGGTTTTGCCACTGCCTGTTTGGCTCGACACCATCAAGTCGTTGTAGGCCTGATCGCCGCCATCCATGCGCATCGCCAAAGGTATGGTTTTGAGTTGTACCGTCGTTGGCGTGGTAAATCCCATGTCCTTGACGGCTGAGAGCAACTCTTTGGCCAAGCCCAAAGCGGCGAAGGCGTCCTCGGCAGGTGCTTCCTGCACAACGGCAGGGGTTGCCACTTGCAACGACACTTGCGCGGGGGTTTGGGTTTGAACCGACTGTTCAACTTGAACCGATGGGGTTGAATGCGCGGTGGCGAGTGGCGCAACAGGCAAAGGCTGGGCCATGTCAACAGGGGCTTGTATGGCCGCATCATTGGCGGCC
>CANJUS010000050.1:0-7430 GCA_947477505.1 Comamonadaceae bacterium
ATGCGTGGCAGCAGTTGGTCGACCAAGGCCGCATCAAAGGGCTGAACCGGCGACACATTGATGCGCACACCGCGCACACCCAAAGCGTTCAACCGGGCCAGCTCAGCGTCAGACACATCCTCGTCCACGTCCACAATGCCCCGGCAATGGGTGGTGCCCACGGTTTCCATGGCTTGCAACATGCAGGTGTTGTCACGCCCATAAGCCGATGGCTGGACAAACACGAAGCGCACCAAGCCCAAACTGCGGGCCAGCTCCAGGTATTCATTCAAAGGTGCATGGGGCGGTGTATAGCGCAAACCACCGGCATAGGGATGGGCACCGGGTGGGCCAAACACATGGAAGTGGGCATCACAGGCCAACGCAGGGGATGTGAAGGCGGGCGCGCCCTCTGGTTTGAGTGACATCTTGCTCTCCAATCGATCAAAAATACCGAGCGTTCACTGGCTGGTGGTGGCAATGCCCGACTTGCGGATGACGTCTCCCCAGCGTGCATGGTCTTTGGTCATGAATTGACCAAAATCGGCGGCAGAGCCGCGCATCACCACAGCCCCGTTGTCTTCCAACTTTTTTTGCAGATCGGCAGATGCCAAAGTGCGGTTGGCCGCCGCGTTGATCTGGTTGATGATGGCCACCGGTGTGCCCGCAGGGGCCATCAAGCCGTACCACACCGATGCCACCATGCTGGGGTAGCCCAACTCGGTGAAGGTGGGCAAATCGGGCAGCAGGCTGTTGCGCTTGAGGCTGACCGCAGCGATGGGGCGCAATTTGCCGCTTTTGATGTGTGGCATCAATGAGGGAATGCCATCGAACATCATGTCCACCTGACCACTGGCCACATCGAGCACAGCCGGTGCCGAGCCTTTATAGGGCACGTGGGTCATGTTGATTTTGGCTTCGGTCTTGAGCAATTCACCCGACAAATGCGGCGCACTGCCCGTCCCCGCCGATGCAAAGCTCAAGGTTTTTTTCTGCGCCAGCGCCAACAACTCTTTGACCGATGTCACAGGCAACTGGGCGTTGACCGCCAAAATCATGGGGAACTCGGCCAAAGCCGCCACTGGGACCAAGTCCTTGAAGGGGTCGTAGGTGAGTTTTTCATAAAAATACGGCCCAATGCCATGGGTGGAGATGCCCGCTTGCAACACGGTGTACCCATCGGCCACCGACTTGGCCACAAAAGCGCTGGCAATGGTGCCGTTGGCCCCTGCTTTGTTGTCCACGATGATGGTGGTGCCCAGCTCTTTGCCAAACAGATCGGACATGGAGCGCGCGACAAAATCAGACGCACCCGCCGGGGGAACCGTGACCACCACACGCACCGGCTTATCGGGGTATTTGGCCGCAGGGGCTTGTGCCCAGGCTTGCACGGCAAGCGATAGCGTCAAAACAATCCAGCCCTTGCGCGAGTACAACATGATGCATTCCTCTAAAAATTAAAAACATACGGCCCACCCATGCACGCCTTGAATCACAAGGCACCACACCGCCACGCCGCATTATGCGCAAAGCCATCCAACCCCAGCGCCCAGCCCCATGCCATACTCTTTGAAAAAGGTGAATATCCATGCAAATTAAATTGAGCGAGAACTTCCGAGCGGTTTTTTACGCCCCCTTTTATGCCACCTTGGCGCTGGGGCTTTTCAAGAAACAAGGGTTGGACATCCAATTACAGGATTCACCTTCGCCGGGCAGCGGCATCGCCGACATGGAAAAGGGCTTGATCGACGTGGTTTGGGGCGGTCCCCTGCGGGTGATCAAGCAACGCGACACCCAAGAGACCTCACCCAACGACTTGGTGGCCTTTTGCGAGGTGGCCGCCAAAGACCCGTTTTTTTTGGTGGCTCCGCCACAAACCACCCCCTTTGAACTTGCACACCTGCGACATCTCAAGTTGGGCACGGTCAGCGAAGTCCCCACCCCTTGGTTGTGCTTGCAACAAGACTTGCGCGATGCAGGAGTCGACCCGATGGTTCTGGCCCGTGGACCGGAGCGCAGCATGCCCGAGAACCTGAGCGCGTTGGCGCGTGGCGAGTTGGATGTGGTGCAGTTGTTCGAGCCCTTTGTGTCACAGGCCGTGGCACAAGGCGTGGGGCAGGTGGTGCATGCCGCACATGCGCGGGGTTGGACGGCCTACACCACCTTCATTGCCACCCAAGCGAGCATCGACAAGCACCGCCAGGCCTTTGAAGCCATGGTCTTGGCCATCGAACAATTTTCGCCTTGGCTTCAAGCCCATGGCACAGATGAACTGGCCAAAGTGGTGCAGCCTTTCTATCCCGACTTGCCCCATTCGATATTGGCCTCGGCCATGGCCCGTTATGCGAGTGCCCAACTGTGGTCGTGCCAACGCGCTGTGTCACGCGCTGGCTTTGCCCGCCTGGGTCTGAGCATGCAGTCGTCGGGATTTGTTCGCCACCTTGCCCCTTATGAAGACTGCATTGCCCCGTGGGCCCAAGAGACTGCCGGCCTTTGAAACATCGGTTCAGTTTTCGATTTTGATCTTGGCCGATTTGATCAATGCATCGGTCTGGCGAAAATCACGGCGCACAAACTCGAGCGTTTCGGCGGCACTGAGTTTCATCACCTCAGAGCCTTGCGCCAACATCAGCGCCTGGTACTCTGGGCTGTCAAGCAAGGCATGCACCGCTTGGCGCAACCGCTGCAACACTTCCGGCGGGGTGCCCGCTGGGGCGGCCAAGCTGTACCAAGTGGTCGACTCGTAACCCGGCATGCCCGACTCGGCAAAAGTGGCCACATCGGGGATGAGCTTGGAGCGGTCTTTGGTGGCGTAGGCGATGGCGCGCAAACGACCTGCCTTGATCATGGGCAAGACCACCGACAAGTTGGGCATGGCCGCTTGCACCGCACCACCGAGCAAGTCATTGACCGCTGGCGCAGCCCCGCGATAGGGCACATGCACAATGAACACACCGGCATTGAGTTTGAGCAACTCCATGCCCAAATGCCCCGTGGTGCCTTGGCCCGCCGACCCGTAATTGAGCTTGCCCGGTTGCGCTTTGGCCAGGGCCAGGAATTCAGACAGGTTTTTGGCTGGTACCGAAGGATGAACCACCAGCACATTGACGGTGTTGGCCACGATGCCCAAAAACTCAAAATCTTTGATGCCGTCGTAACTGGTTTTTTGCACCAAGGGGTTGACCACATGCGCGGCCGATGTGCCCAAGAACAAAGTGTGGCCATCGGGCGTGGCCTTGGCCGCCAAACCAGCACCAATCGATCCGCCGCCACCGGCCTTGTAGTCGATGACCACAGGCTGGCCCAGGTTTTCGCTGAGCACTTTGGCCGCGGCCCTGGCGATCAAATCGGCCGGCCCCCCTGCGGCGAAAGGGTTGATGATGGTGATGGCTTTGGTGGGAAAGGTCTGGGCCAGGGCGGGCAGCCATACCAATCCAAGCAAAGCCATCAGTCCTAAAGCGCCGAAGCGGGCCCAAGCTTGCGTCATGACGTTCTCCATGTGGGTGATGCCGTGCTTGCGGTGGGCATGAAAGTGCCCAAGAACCTCGCACACGGTGAGCAGGTGCGCGATCTTGACACAAAGTCAAATGCATTTGTGCTCAACGCGGCTCGGCTCAGCTTTTGCAGCCGCGCCCTTGGGGCTTCACTGCTTGCGCACCATGTGCAGCAACGCTGTCCACACCGCCGATTTGTGGACCACGAAACGCAGTTTGCGCTCATTGGCGATTTCAATGCACAAGCTGTGCCAGTCTCCCAACCAACCCATGCCATGGCTGACACTGACCTTGGTGATGGCGCTGAGCTGCACATGATGGAAGGCCGAGCGGTCATCGTCACTGATGGACTTGTAGAAAAATCCATTGCCCAACAAATACAAAACGCCATTGGGCATGAGCCATCGGCTGCTGGTGTTGGCCGGGCCATAAGCGATGATTTGTTGGTCCATCAACTCCACCGGGATGGACAAATTAACGATGCGCAAAATGCGCTCAGACAGATAATAAGAAAACACCAAACCGGCCAGCACCACCGCTGCCACGCCCCAAATTGGCCAGCGCAACAAGGCCCCCACCAAGGCCATCAAAATAAATGGCAACCACAAATCCCATCGCACCAACCAATGATTGCGGGTCAACAAAATGGAGTTGTTGTCCATCGTGTTGGCTTTGGTGAACATGGGGCTGGCCAGTCGCTCGGGTATCTCCAACTCCGAGCCACAGTTCTGACAAAACAAGTTGTCAGATGGATTGATCAGCCGACATTGACCGCAAATCATGGGTGCGCATCCTTGGCACGCTCAGCGCGCTCAGGCTTGTTTTTGACGTTGGTGGATGGCTTCAAACTGCTGTAAGACATGAAGTTGTACACCGCCATACCCGCCATGACAGCGGTCAACACCAACACGACGGCAATGGCACACACCATCAAACCATTGACCCAGGCGGGCTTGGCCGTGGGTGGTGCCACACGCTCGACCTTTTCCAATGGCTCGGCCACCACCATTTGGGTGACACCAGACTGAGTTGCCACAGATTGGAGAGACTGCACCGGCGGCACAGCATGGCCGGGCTCTACACCCAGACGCGACTGCAATTGAGACACGGCCTGCTCAATGGCCATCAAGCGGCCGGCAGATTGGGCACCAGCCAAGGCAAAAGCGCGCAACTCTTGCTGCAATTGCCCCAGCGCCTGCATTTGTTCATTTTGATAGACCACCAGTTTGGATTCGACCTGAGGGACTTTTTGCGCCTCTTCTTGCCGGGCCTTTTCGCTTTGGGCCTGCCAATGGGAGAGTTGTTCACTCAAAGTTTGGACTTCAGCGTTGGCAGCCAATCCCTGCATTTGCGCCATCAGTGACTGCAACTGGCGACCTTGCTCGTCAAGGGTGTCTTGCACATCGTGCCAAGCGCGGATCGGCTCTTCGATGGCACCGCTGGATGTTGCGCCGGCCATTTGCTGAGTCCAAGCGTCCATTCGGTCGCGCAGCTCTTGCATCATGTCTTGCCATTGGGCAAATTGCTCGGCAGGCAAGTCCGTCGCAGGCGCTGGGGCTGGCATGGGGGTGGACACTGTTTTGGCCGCCAATTCGGGGGGCAGGATATGGGTTTTCACCGGAGAAGAAACCCCGACGGCATCAATTTGGGCTTTCAAATCGTCCATCAATTGAACCGCAGCCTCGCTGACAGCAGCGTCCACGGTTGCAGCCTGCGCGGCAGGCACAGGCCGCTCTTGAACAGGGTGTCCCTGCTCGGTGTCTTCAGGGTCTGCGGGACTTTGGACGGGGTTGGGCGTGCGTTGGTGCTTGACATAGGCCAACAGGTCGATGCCTTCTTCTTTGATCGGCGCGTCTGCACCTTCCGATTCGTCAAGCTCTTTGGCGACCGGTTTTTTGTTTTTGCCGGGGACCGTGGTCCCGCATTTGCCGCAAAAATTAGCGGTCACCGGCAAGGGGTTGTGGCATTGCAGACAGTTCATCACCGTTTCCCTGTGCTCATTGGACTTCATACAAAAGGCAGGCCACATACCGCTTGTCATGGGCCCGTTCTTCTTGACAATTTTTCACCACCACCGCGCGTGCGTGGCGCAAACTCTTATTGGAGACATAGTCGGCGCAATTGCCCCACTTGCCATCAAAGGCAAAGGCAAAAGCTTTGTACTCACCTTCGGCAACCTCTCGCTTTTGCAATTGCTGGAACATTCGCTTGCAACTGCCAAACAAGGGGGGCTTGTAAGCCTGGGCAGAAGCGTCTTCCTCGACTTTTCCGCTGGTGCCGTCCATCGCCTGTGACTTGTCTGTCGCGTGCGACACCGTGCTGGGTTGGCTCACTTCGATGGCTGTAGCTTGGGCTTGGGAGGGCTTGCCACCATGCGCGCCGTCAGACGATCCGTGAGCCCCCTCGTCACCTTTGGCCTGCCTTGGCTCTGCTTGTCCGTGGCCTTCATCGGTACGGTTATCGGATGGTTCGCTGTGGGCTTGTTTTTTACTGTCATCTGCCGCCTCAAGCGCGGCTTCATCTGCGGCTTTGACCGCAGCCAAAGCTTGTTCAGCTTGGCGCATCAAACTGCGTGAATAAAAAAACAATGGCACGACCAACCCGGCCGAAAGGGCCGAGATGAGCAGCAATTTGAATAAAGAGCGATCCATTGTTTTTCCGTGAATGTGTACTGACCACCATATTTCAGTGGCAGCACCACAGTATCGGCTTGAGCCAGAAAATATGAAATAAAACCCACATGAATGTGACCAATAGAATACTTTGAATGTATAAAAAATATGTTTTTATTAAAAATTGAATTCTTTTATCCATCCAAGCGCATTGATGCCACCCGTCGCCAAACGGCATCAAGCGGTTTTGTTAGCATGGTCCACCAACCTTTGGAGTGACCATGCAGCTGAAATTTTTGTCTACTTGGCCGTTTGCCCTGCTTGGCACTTGCTTGACCTGGATACTCTTCTTATGCGGCCCAGCGGCATGGGCACAAGATGTCGCCAGCTTTCAAGCGCTGCTGTCTGGCCCCCAGCGCAGCGCGGCCAATGTGGTGCGCGACCCTTTTCGCCACCCAGCTGAGACTTTGGCATTTTTTGGCATCCAATCGAACCACACAGTGGTGGAAATTTTGCCCGGCAGTGGGGGCTACTACATGGAGATATTGGCACCTTGGTTGCGCGACAAGGGGCGTTACATCGCCGCCAACCGCGACCAATCCTTGCCGCAATACATCCCAGACCACCAAAAACTGCTGGAACGCCTCAAAGCCGAACCCCAGCACTACGACCAGGTGGTGGTGACTGCCTTCAGGGCCGACAACCACCCCATCGCCCCAGCGGGCAGCGCCGATGCCGTCATCAGCTTTCGCAACCTGCACAACTGGATGGAGCGTCAAGAGGTGGTGGAGTCCTTGCGCGCCTTTCACAAGGCGCTCAAACCCGGTGGCGTGCTCGGCATTGTCGACCACCGCGGGCGCAATGACCAAAGCCAAGCCCAGCAAATGGCGGCAGGATATGTGCGCGAAGATGTCGCCATCGCCTTGATAGAGGCCAACGGATTTCGCCTCACCGGGCGAACCGAGATCAATGCCAACCCCAAAGACACCAAAGACTATCCAGAAGGGGTGTGGAGCCTGCCGCCGACTTACCGCATGAAAGATGTGGATCGCGCGAAATTGCAAGCCATCGGGGAGAGTGATCGCTTTACCCTGCGCTTTGTCAAGCGCTGACTGGGGTCAGATGGCGTAACGCGCGCCCAATTGCTGATGCCAGCTGTGCCAGTCGCGTCCAGCGTGGAC
Organism: Comamonadaceae bacterium; assembly: GCA_947477505.1. Taxonomy (GTDB): domain Bacteria; phylum Pseudomonadota; class Gammaproteobacteria; order Burkholderiales; family Burkholderiaceae_C; genus Limnohabitans. Next base: position 7,267 of record CANJUS010000050.1, read on the forward strand.
ATGGCCGCAATGGGGACAGGTGCGATCGGCTTGAGGGGTGTCGTAGAAGGACGCAAATGCCTTTGGCAAATCCTCCACGATGCTTTCCAGTTGGACTTCGCGCCGCGCCACCAAACCCGCGCACTGAGAGCAGTACCACTCAAATCCATCCAGTTCACCCTGGG
>CANJUS010000051.1:0-7417 GCA_947477505.1 Comamonadaceae bacterium
AACTGTTTTGCTCAGCGTGTGCGCAACCCCATTGATGTCTGGTGGGTAGGTCTCAGTGACCACAGCAATTCGCAATGGGGATGAAGAACCATTGAAACAAACGACATCGATACAAGCATCTGAGTGCATAGCAGCAATGTGACACCTTTACATCACAGTTTGATGACATTGGCGCAATAAATGAACAGCGGCGAATCCATCAGCAGTGTCATCAAAATTTCACCGAAATTGGCCACATTTCCCTTATTGTTCGCTTGTCTCTCATCCAACTTTAGGAGAAATCATGAAAGATTTATTGCAAACTCTGCGCACCCAACGTTGGGATGACCATCGTTACTATCACCATAGCCGCATCAATCAAGCCTTGCATTTGGTCAGTGCGCTTTCCTTTTTGGTGGCGTATGCGTATTTATTCATCGACCCAGTGGTCTCTGCATTGATCGCATGGCTGATTTCCATGACGACACGGCAAATTGGACATTTCTTTTTTGAGCCCACTGGCTTTGATGAGGTCAACAACGCCACACATGAGCACAAAGAAGACATCAAAGTCGGGTACAACTTGCGCCGCAAAGTGGTGTTGTTGAGCATCTGCGCCGCCATTCCAGTGATCGCTTATTGGATGCCCGACTACCTCACCTGGGCAGTGCCCCAGGCCTACGAAGACACCCCTGTTCGCATGACCGCCATGGCTTGGCTGTTTTTAGGTGTGGCTGGGTTGGTGTTCAGGGTGTTGCAACTTTGGCTGCAAGACGGCTTGATGTCTGGAGTGGCATGGGCTTTGAAAATCATCACCGATCCATTCCACGACATCAAAATGTATTACCGCGCACCTTTTTATCTGGCCAAGGGTCAATTGCTTGATCCGATGGAACACGTCAAGTCACATTGATCACACCGCCCATTTGATTCGGATCATCTCTCGCAAAATATCGCGTCGGATGGTCCGATTGCTTTGTCCATTTTCAACCCACCACCATCCATCGTTTTTCATGGCTTGGGCGGCTTGCGTGAAACGGTTGCAGAAATCGGCAAAGTAGGCATCTTCAAAGGCAAAGTTGAAAATCATTCGACCCGTGCCCACCCAACTGAGGGCAATGCCTTGTTCGCGCAAATAAAACTGCAGCATCCAGTTGTAGCGACTGGGGACTTCATAGATGACTGCCCATACTGTCGCCATGCCAACCACGCGCACCGGCAAGGCTTGCCCTGCCAATTGTTCATTGAGTTGATGCAATCGATTGATCCACAAGGGCTCCATTTTTCGATAAACATCTTGTATGGCTGCGCTTTGGACCCGCTTGAGAAACACATTCATGGCGCCCATCACACCCGGATGAGCGTTGAATGTGCCACGTGCAAAACAAATATTGCCGGGGGTTTGTTCGTCGTAGCGGCGCATCCATTTGGCCTTTCCGCAAACCACGCCAATCGGGAAGCCCCCGCCCAAGGTTTTTCCATAGGTGACGATGTCCGCATCCACGCCAAAGAATTCTTGCGCGCCCCCCAAGCCCAACCGAAAGCCCATGAATACTTCGTCCATGATGAAAGCGATGCCTTTTTCATCACAAACCTTGCGCAACTCAGAGAGCCAACTTGCATAGGCTGTTTTGTCATAAGACATGCTTCGCGAGCCATCCATCAAGGTCGAGTCCGTGGGGGCGGCCTTGTTGGGGTGCATGGCTTGCAAGGGATTGACCAACACGCAGGCAATGTCATTGCGATGGCGCAAGACTTTGAGGGTTTGCGCATGCATTTCGTTCAAGGTCAGCGTGTCCCCAGATGGTGGCATGGGGTTGCCAGGGCCGGGTTGCACGTCGTCCCACCAACCATGGTATGCACCGGTGAAACGAACCAATTTTCGCTTGCCCGTGTGGTAACGCGCCATTCGCACCGCCTGCATCACGGCCTCTGTACCAGACATGTGAAAGGACACTTCATCTTTGTGCGCGATTTGACACAACATCGAGACGTTTTCTTGCACACAAGGGTGATAGGCCCCCAAGATGGGTCCCAGTTCGCGCACCAAATCCATGCCCTCTTGCATGCAACTCTTGTAAAAATCGGCTCCAAACAGGTTCACCCCATAGCTGCCCGTGACATCCATGTGCCACTGATCGTCGGCATCGGCTACCCAAACCCCTTTGCTGTGCGCCCAATAACTGCCAATTTGCAGGTTTTCACTCAGGAATTTCTGAAATTGAAAGGGCACCCGATAACGCGATATCAACTGCATGTCCGACACCATGGGTTTGGTGGCCTGGGTCAGCGCCATTGTTTTCGGACTGCGCTGTGCCAGCAGGTCACCAAGCCTTTGGAGCGCTTGCTTTCTCTGTGCCTGAACAGCCTCAGGCGCGTGATCAACACAAAACCATCGCTCCACGGGGTAGTCATAGGCTGGCGCCCAGTTGGCCAATCGTTTGGCCCATCGCAAGTGACCAGCCAAGGATGGGTGCTTGGCCATCGACAGTTGCAAACGCTGCCACAGCCATCCGCCCCAGTAAAGCGCGGCCAAGGCCGACACAACCATGATCACCAAAGACTGATATATCTCTTCAAACATGTGCTTCCCTTTCAGAAGCACCTTTTGTATTTCAATAGGATGAAACAATGATGACGATTCGACGCTGGTTGCGAAATATGGGCGCGCAAGAGGACTTGAACTTTTTGCTGACAAACCGAATTCCCAGACTGGCGGTAACCCATTTCATGGGTTGGTTCAGCCAAATACAACACCCCTGGGTGTGCCGGGCATCCATATATATATGGCGTTTATTCACAGATATCGATCTGAGCGAAGCAAAAGAGCGAACCTTCGACAGCTTGCATGCTTTCTTCATTCGCGAGCTCAAACCAGGGGCACGCCCCTTGGACCTGCGAGCGGACATCTTGACGAGTCCTTGCGATGGCATTTTGGGCAGTTGTGGTGAAGTACATGCGGGGCAGGTTTTTCAAGCCAAAGGTTTCCCGTATCCGCTTCATGATTTGTTTGGTGACGCCCTTGCAGCGAGCCCTTGGCACGATGGGGTGTATGCAACCATCCGCATCACCTCGGCCATGTACCACCGCTTTCATGCACCATTTGATGGCCGCTTGCACAGGGTGGACTACCTCAACGGCGACACTTGGAACGTCAACCCCATAGCGTTGCAACGCGTGGAAAAGCTCTTTTGTAAAAATGAGCGCGCGGTACTGCACATGACCACCGCCGCCAACCACCCCATTGCTTTGGTACCCGTGGCCGCCATTTTGGTCGCCAGCATCAGGCTGCATGCCATCGACACCTTGCTCCACACCCGGTATCAAGGACCCCACCGCATTGACACAGACCAGGGCTTTGTCAAGGGCCAAGAAATGGGTTGGTTTCAGCACGGCTCGACCATCTTGGTCTTTGCCCCCAAAGGGTTTTCGTTGTTCCCTGGCTTAGCGACCGGTAGTGCTTTGAAAATGGGCCAAGCCTTGATGGCCTTTCCCAATTGAATTCGTCAGCAAGACGGAACCGCAGGCATCTCGTCACGATAAGTTCTTAAAAGCTTCACGAAGATTTCACGCATTTTCTCGAGACTGTAGGCATCGTTTTATTCGATGTTCAAACAGGAGAAGCAAATGCAAATCACCATCATTGGCAGTGGGTATGTGGGCCTGGTCACTGGAACCTGCTTGGCGGAACTGGGCAACGATGTGGTTTGCCTGGACATGGCTGCCGACAAAATAAGAAGCCTCAACAGCGGCGTGGTGCCCATCTATGAGCCCGGCTTGGACGACTTGGTGGTGCGCAACCGCAAGCAAGGTCGCTTGCAATTCACCACCGATACTGCTCTGGCCATAGAGCATGGCGACGTCATTTTCATTGCCGTGGGTACACCCCCACAAGAAGATGGCAGTGCTGATCTGTCTTATGCCCTGAGTGCAGCCAGCGACATTGGGCGCTGGATGCGCACTGACAAAGTGGTGGTCAATAAATCAACCGTTCCAGTGGGTACCGCCGAGCGGGTCCACCATGCCATCTCCATTGAATTGAGCAAACGAGGCATTGACTTGGAGGGCAGCAACTCATCTGAGGGCAACATGCGACTGCGCTGTGCAGTGGTCTCCAACCCTGAATTTTTGAAAGAGGGAGCTGCTGTCGAAGATTTCATGCGCCCTGACCGCATCGTGTTGGGTGTGTCCAATGACGCACTGGGTCAGTGGGCCCTGTCCCAGATGCGTCATTTGTACGCGCCATTCAACCGACACCATGAACGCACCTTGGTGATGTCGCAACGAGCTGCCGAAATGACCAAATACGCAGCCAATGCCATGCTGGCCACCCGGATTTCGTTCATGAACGAATTGGCCAACTTGAGTGAGCGCTTGAATGTGGATATTGAGTCAGTGCGGCAAGGCATGGGCTCAGATCCCCGCATTGGTTATGGTTTTTTGTACGCGGGCGCAGGGTATGGTGGCTCGTGCTTCCCCAAGGACGTGAAAGCATTGCACCGAACCGGCATCGAGCAAGGGGTTGCAATGCAAATTCTCAGCGCGGTGGAACATGTGAACCAGCGTCAAAAACACCGCCTCCTGGACAAAGTGATCGCCCAATTTGGCGGCGATTTGCGGGGGCACAATTTTGGCATTTGGGGCTTGGCCTTTAAACCAGAAACCGATGATATGCGCGAGGCACCGAGTCGCACGGTGATCAATGGTTTGTTGCGTGCAGGAGCGCGGGTGCAAGTCCACGACCCCGTGGCCATGGAGACGGGACAACTGGCTTTGCAAGAAGACTTGATGGATGTTCCTGAACTTTGGGGCCAGTTGAGTTTTCACGATGACCTCATGGATGCCGCAGAGGGTGCGGATGCACTGCTGATCATGACCGAATGGAAATCCTATCGAAGCCCCAATTTCCAGCAATTGAAAAGCCGGCTCAAAAACGCTTTGATATTTGACGGGCGAAATTTGTTTGATCCACAGCAAATGGAACAAGCATGTTTCTCATACCACGGCATTGGGCGCGTGTCGCGCCCCACCACCCCAACGACCTATCCATCTGCAAGCATGGCAACGACCGACTGAGCCTGGAGCCCTCATGGCCCTTGGGTGCTGGCGGGGTTTCGGCCAACATGCCTCGCACACACCAAGGCCATGCAAAGGGCAATGAGCCCCCCCAATACCCAGGTGATGGTTGCAAAGGGACACTCCAGATAGAGCAATCCGCTGTAAACCGCCATCATCAAAACCACGCTGGCATTTTCATTCAAGTTTTGAACCGCCACGGAGCGCCCCGCTGTGAGCAATGTGATGCCCCGATGCTGCAGCAATGCATTCATGGGCACCACAAACAAGCCACTGATGGCCCCGACAAGCAGCATCATGCACAAGGCCATTGGCCAAGTGGTAACCAGATTCATCAGGGGCAACATGAGCCCCAGCAACACACCCAAGCCAAGCACCCGGGTTGCCCGGTGCAAAGGAACCCATCGCCCAGCCATCCATGCACCCACGACAACCCCTGCAGCGGTACACGCCTGCAAATAAGCCCCTTGATCCAACCCCAGGCCCAAAACCTGCTGACACCACAGCAAAACCAGCAATTGCATGGTCGCCCCCACCCCCCAAAATAAGGTGGTCACTGCCAAACTGACTTGTCCCATGGGGTCGGACCACATGGCTTTTTGATCCACCCAAAAATCGGTACACACCCGGGTCAAGTGCCATTGGCTTGCTGTGGGTGTGATGCCACTGTGGGGTATGCCACGCTGAATCAGGGCCACCGCGGCATAAACGCCCATGATCACAAACACCGACGCGCCAAACCGACTGCTCCAGCCGCCCCACTCATTGATGCCATGGACCCAGTGCAAGGTGGTCCACAGATCACTGATCAAAGCGCCCCCCAAGGCAACGCCCAAAACAGCTGCGCTGACGGTGCTCACTTCGATCCAAGCATTGGCGCTGACCAGCCGCTCGGGTGGCTCCACTTCGGTGATCCAGCCATATTTGGCGGGCGAGTAAATGGCCGCACCCAAACCCACGCACACATAGGCCAACATCACATCCAAGCCCAGCATCAACGATGCGATGGCCATCAGCTTGAGCGCATTCGCCCATTGCATCACCACGGGCTTGTGCCATGCATCCGCCACCCGCCCCACCCAAGGACCCAACAACACATACGACAAGGTAAACCCCAGTTTCAACAATGGGATCCAGTGGGCTGCTTTGGACTGTTCGATCAGCATGGCAATCACCACCAACAACAAGGCGTTATCAGCCAGTCCGGCCAAACCTTGGGCTGCCATCAAGCGATGAAAGCCTGGGCTCATGGAAGCAATGATGCCGTCAAGCCGCCTGAACCACGGAGGCGTGAACATAGGATTTGTCGATCAACTGATCCCAATAAATCAGCTCCAATCGACCGTCCATGTGTTCAACCAACGCCGTTCGGCTCTCTACCCAATCTCCATCGTTGCAATACAAAATCCCATCGATGTGTCGCATTTCAGCCTTGTGGATATGCCCGCACACAACCCCTTGATAGCCCCGTCGCGCAGCCTCATGGGCGACGGCTTTCTCGAAGTCCGATACATAGCTCAATGCTTTTTTAACTTTGTGTTTCAGATATGCCGACAACGACCAATAGCGCAAACCCAACTTGGCTCTGATCCGATTGAAGTGTCTGTTCATGCGCAGAGTGAATTCATACAAATAATCACCCACATAGGCCAGCCATTTGGCATACTGAACCACGGCATCGAAGTAATCACCATGTGTCAGCCACAGCCTTCTTCCATCTAGCAATGTGTGCGACCCCTCTTCCATCACCACAATGCCGCCAAAGTGTTGGCTGGTGAATTCACGGGCAAACTCGTCATGGTTTCCGGGGATGTAGACCACCCGACAACCTTTGCGCACCCTGCGCAAAAGCTTTTGAATCACGTCATTGTGTTCTTGCGGCCAGTACCAATTGCGCCTGAGCTGCCAGCCGTCCACCATGTCACCAATCAGGTACAGGTAATCACTTTCGTGGGATTTCAAAAAATCAAGCAAGGCTTGCGCTTGACAACCTGCCGTCCCCAAATGGACGTCCGATATAAATACCGCGCGGTAATGCATCAAGCTCTCAAAAAATGTCGACGATACTTTTCCGGAATGTCTTTGAGCGCCAGCATCATGGGCAGATCCGCACTGTTGAAGTCCTGATCCCAAGCAGGAGGACCCAATAATTTAGCCCCTAATCTGAGGTAACCACGGATCAATGGTGGGGGCTCAACCGCCAAGTCGGCTTGCGCTTGGTGCAGTGGCAATGCAAATCGCGGGCTGACCCGGTATTCAATGGGTGCCAAGTGCGTCTCCTTCATCCGCGCCCACAGACTGGCGGCCACGTGGGTATTGACCACGCCGGTGTGCAGCATCGGGATGCTGGCGCAGCCCAACA
>CANJUS010000052.1:0-7376 GCA_947477505.1 Comamonadaceae bacterium
CAAAACCATTGATGGAAAAGCGGTCCTCACCTGAACGCCAAGCCAAACCGGCGTCGAATTGGTTGGCCCGCTCGAGCGCCAAATTGGCGTCACCCACCTCATGGGCTTGGGTGGCCACATGCACCCCGTTGGCAAACAACTCATAGTGCTTGGGTGCACGTTCGGTGCGGGCCACGTGGGTGCTCCACTGCCAGCCTGGGGCCAAGGCAAATTGCAAACCCAGGGCTGCGCTCAAGGGCGCAAATGCCTTTTGCACGGGGTTGGTACACAAAGTGTTGCCGCTCAAACAACCCACACTGATTTGCTCGCTGCGCACGCCCAAGGTCCATCGGCCCCAAGTCTTGGGCAGTTCTTCGTGCAGATACAAGGCCTGGGTTTGGGTTTCGCTGAATGGCGCATACGCCTCGGCCCCACGGGCCTCAAAGCGCGATGCGTCCCCTTGCAAGCCCCACACGCCTTGCATGGCACCCAAGGGGCTGGCCCAAGGGCTGTGCCGCGCTTGAAGCCGATAGTCGGTGCTGGGCGAGATGAACTCGGTGCCCACCACACCACTTTCCAACTCGGCATGGCGGTAATCGGTGCGGGCCACTTGCAGGTTCAATCGTTCAAAGAAGGTGCTGGGTCTGCGCCACTCACCTTCCACGGCATAACGCGTGCTGCGCATGTCGATGGTGACCAAGTCTTCGGCCACAGCACCATATTGACTGGCGTATTGGGACACCGATGCACCCAACCTGCCATGGTCCCAAAACATGCTGGCCCCCACCGCACCACCACTGGCACTGTTGCCCGAGTTGCAAATGACCCGGCTGGCCACGCCGGTGCGATCGCACCTCAAGTCCAAGGGCGCAGCGGCGTCCCCGCTGACGCGGCGAAAGCCATCCACATGCACCGCCCAACGCTCGTTGCCCCACTCCACCAAGCCCGCGCCACTGCGTTCTTGGTTGCCGCTGGCGGCATTGACATCAAAGCGCCCAAGCAAACCACTGCCCGCCTCCATGGGTTGCTGCGGGATGCGGTTGTCGATCACATTGACCACCCCGCCCACGGCGCTGCCGCCGTAAAGCAAGGCACCTGGCCCGCGCAGCACCTCGATGCGCTCCAGGCTCAACGGGTCTTGGGCCAGCGCGTGGTCGGGGCTCAGGCCCGACAGGTCGTGCGATGCGCCACCGTTGTTGAGCAAGCGGATGCGGTCACCATCCAAGCCGCGAATGATGGGTCGGCCTGCATTGGGGCCAAAGTAACTGTTGGACACACCGGGGGTTTGAGACAGCGTCTCGCCCAAGGTGCTGCCCGAGCGCAGCAGCAACTCCGTGCCGCCCAAACTGTTCACCGGGGCGGCTGCGGTGTCGCGGCCCAAGGGGTTGCCGGTGACCACCACCTCGCCCAGCGAGGCTGCGGTGCTGGCAGAAGAATTGGCATTGTGGGTTTGCGCCCCAGCCAATGGCGCCCCTAAAAGAGCCAGGCACACAGGCCAGCCCAAAGATAAAAAGGTTTTCATGCGTTCACTTTCCAAACAAATATCCAAAGACAAGACACCCATGCAAGGGCACGGGTTGTCTCCCAGGTTTGATCAGGAAAGAAAAGGCGGCGGAGCGCGGGCGCTGTAGGCCAGCGCGAACCGCACCTGCACAGCGGCAGGTGCATGGGCCTGGCTGGCCACGCTCTGGGGCAGCCCCACCCAGTTCAGGGCAGGCGGTGTCAGGGCCTCGCTGTGGGCGAGTTGGTCGAACAAACGGCATTGGGCTTCGGTGTCGTGCGACAACAAGCTGCCCGCCGAGACCATCACGACTGGCGTGCTTTTGGCAGCAGGCTTGTCGGGCAAACTGACGTGGGTTTCGGCCCCACGCAGCAACGGACTGTGCCAAATGGCGTGAGACAAACCCAACCACTGCGCCCACAACAGCGCAAACACCAAACACGCGACCCTGACGCGCACCGACATCATTGGCGCAACAAACTGGAAAAGGTTTTTTGGAACTTGGCCACCTTGGGGCCAACCACAAAAGCGCAATAACCTTGGTTGGGGTTGCGCTCATAAAAATCTTGGTGATAGTCTTCGGCCGGCCAGTAATTGGCCCGCGCCAGCACCTCGGTGACCACCGGCTTGCCAAACGCCTTGCTTTGGTTGATCTGCTCCACCCAGGCTTGGGCCAGTTTCAAATCTTCGGCGTGTTCGGTGTAAATACCGCTGCGGTATTGGGTGCCCACATCATTGCCTTGGCGATTGAGCGTGGTGGGGTCGTGCACCGCAAAAAAAACTTCCAGCAACTGCGTCAGGCTCACTTGGGTGTCGTCATAGCGCAGTTGCACCACTTCCACATGCCCTGTGTCACCCTCGCAAACTTGTTCGTAACTGGGTTGATGCACATGGCCGTTGCAGTAGCCCGACTCGACATCGGTGACGCCTTTGACGCGCACAAACACCGCCTCGGTGCACCAAAAGCAACCACCACCCAAAGTGATGCTGCGCTCACTCATGCCGCCCCCTGGATGTGTTCGCGCACCGCTTGGCCCAAGCGGCCCATGCCTTCGCCAATTTTGGCCTCGTCGGCGGTGGCAAAGCTCAGGCGCAAACTGCTCAGGTCGGGGTGATCGGCGTAAAAAGGTGCGCCGGGCACAAAGGCCACGCCTTTGTCGATGGCCAACTTGGCCAACACCTGCCCATCGCTGGGCGCCCCACCTGCACCGGTGAGGTACGCCCAAAAAAACAAACCGCCTTGGGGTTGGGTGAAGCGCACGGCGTCGCCAAGTTCACGGCGCAAAGCCTCTCCCATGGCCTGGGCGCGCTGGGCATAAACACGGCGCACCTGGTCCAAGGTGGCAGGCATGCGCCCAGACTTCAAATACTGGGCGGCCGTGGCTTGGGCAAACGTAGAGGTGTGGGCGTCGCTGAACTGCTTGCACATGGTGGCCCGCGCCAACAATTCGTTGGGGGCGATCAACCAGCCCACACGCAAGCCCGGGCTGAGCACCTTGCTCAAACTGCCGCAATGGGCCAACCAGTCGCGGCTGCCTGGCACACGCTCACTCAGGGCCAGCAGGCTGGGCGGCGGAGGGTCACCAAAGTACAGGTCACCATAGGGGTCGTCTTCGACCACCAGCACCCGATGGCGCACGGCCAATTCCAAAATGCGCAGCCGCCGCTCCAAACTGAGCATGGCCCCACTGGGGTTGCCAAAGGTGGGCACCAAGTAAATCAGCTTGGGCTTGTGTTGCACCACCAGTGCTTCCAGCGCATCCACATCCACGCCGTGTGCGTCAATGGGTGCCCCGATCACGCGCGGCCCGTACAAACGAAAGCACTGGATGGTGGCCAAAAAAGTCGGTGCCTCCACGATCACCGTGTCTTGCGGGTCCAGCATGGTTTTGCCAATCAAGTCCAGCGCCTGCTGGCTGCCGGTGGTGACGATCAAGCCATCCGGGCTCAAGCCTGACACACCCTTGCCGGCCATGAATTGGCTCAATTGCTCGCGCAACGCCGGGTATCCCTCGGTCGCGCCGTATTGCAGCGCTGGGCCGGGCTCGTTGGCCAACACCTGTTGGCTGGCCTGTCGAATGCCTTCGACGTCAAACATGGCGCTGTCGGGAAAGCCCCCGGCAAAACTGATGATGCCGGGCTTGCCCAGCAGTTTGAACAGCTCTCGGATCGCCGAGGTTTCAACGTTGTTCAGGCGTTGTGCAAATTGCATGGGAGAATTCACCAAAGAAATTTAATTGGAATCTGACCCCAATTAATGCCATGAAAAAAAATCAAATCGAGCCTTTTTTTGCCACTTTGAAAGCGGCCAATCCCCAGCCCAACACGGAGTTGGAGTATACGAGCGTGTTCGAGTTGCTGACCGCCGTCTTGCTCAGTGCCCAGGCCACCGATGTCGGGGTGAACAAGGCCACCCGGCGCTTGTTTGCGGTGGCCAACACACCAGCGCGCATCCTCGCTTTGGGATTGGACGGGTTAGAGGCGCACATCCGCACCATTGGCCTGTACCACAGCAAGGCCCGCCATTTGCTGCAAACCTGTGAGATATTGCTGCGCGAGCATGGGGGCAACGTGCCCAGAGATCGCACGGCATTGGAAGCCTTGCCCGGCGTGGGGCGAAAAACCGCCAATGTGGTGCTCAACGTGGCCTTTGGACAAGCCACCATGGCTGTGGACACGCACATTTTTCGGGTGGGAAACCGCACCGGCCTGGCGCCTGGCAAAACCCCTTACGAAGTTGAAATGGGTTTGCTGCAACGCATTCCCCCCGCTTACTTGGTGGACGCCCACCATTGGTTGATTTTGCTTGGGCGCTACGTCTGCCAAGCGCGCAAGCCCCTGTGCTGGCAGTGTGCGGTGGCAGCGCATTGTGCCCACCGGCCCAAAACCCCTGCCCCAACTTGATCCCTTTTTTGAACTGGACCCCCACATGACCGCGCAACACATTGGATTCATTGGTTTGGGCGTGATGGGCACACCCATGGCCACGCATTTGGCCAACGCAGGCCACCACTTGTGGCTGTATGACGCAAAACCAGATGTCGCACTGGACTTGGCCAACACCATTGGTGACAACGCCGTGGCCCTGGAAGACCCGCGCGCTGTCGGTGCGCACAGCGACATTGTGTTCACCATGCTGCCCCATGGACAAGTGGTGCAATCGGTGGCTTTGGGGATAGACCACCCCGGTTTCGGTTTGATCAATGGCCTCAAATCCGGTGGCTTGCTGGTGGACACCTCTTCTTGCGAACCGTGGCTCACGCGCCAAACCGCCCAAGCCTTGGCCGAGCGCGGCATTGGCATGATCGATGCGCCTGTGTCGGGTGCGCAATGGGGTGCCCAAGCCGCCGAACTGGTGTTCATGGTGGGGGGTGCGACCAGCGATTTAGCGCGCGTTCGCCCCCTGCTCGATGTGATGGGCAAGTCGGTGTTTCACCTGGGCGAGGTCGGGTGCGGCCATGCCATGAAATCCATTAACAACTGCATCACGGCCATCACCTTGATGAACACCACCGAAGGCCTGCTGGCCGGACAACGCTATGGCCTGGACCCGGCGGTGATGGTGGACGTGCTCAATGCTTCGACCGGTGGCAGTTGGGTGGCGCAAACGCATTTTCATCAACGGGTTTTCAACCGCGCCTTTGACGACCCCTTCAAACTTGAATTGATGCTCAAAGACATGGGCATCGCCATGAAGCTGGCCGCGCAAACCGAAACGCTTGCCCCTGTTTGGGCCGTGGCGCAGGCCCTGTGGCAACAAGCGCAAAGCAATGCCGCCGCGCAAGCCAGCGTGAGCGAAGTGGTGCGTTGGATGGAACAACAAACCGGCACCGAACTCGTCGCTGGTACCCCGCCACCCTCAGGCCGTTGAGGGGTCGATGTCGGCTCGGGCCACGGCAAGGGCTTGGCGCAGCACGTCCAAGTCGCCGATGTGGTTGGCCAATACCAAGATCAGCTTGGCATTGAGCAAGCTGCTTTGGTCTTCGCTCAGGCCCAGGTGGGTGTCGAGCAAGGCCTCATAAAAATCATCGCTCACCGCCGGGTTGGGACTGGGTGGGCGCTGGGCATCATGAAAATGAGGGGTCAGTTTCAAATCGGCCATGGTTCAGCTCACTTTCACAAAGGGCCCAGTCCCAGCTCTTGCAAGATGGATTGGGTGTGTTCACCCACCTGTGGGATGGGGTCCATGCGGTAATCGTAAGCGCTGTTGCGCCCAGGCGGCAACAAAGCCGGCAAGGGTCCGGCACTGGAGCCCACCTCGGTCCAGCGCGTGCGCGCGTGCAGTTGGGGGTGCGCCCACACGTCGGCCAAACTGTTGACGCGGGCATTGGCGATTTGGGCGGTGTCCAAGCGCGCTATCACGTCGTCGGCACTGAGCTTTGAAAAAACGGCGTCAATGCAGGCGGCCAAGGCTTGGCGATTGGCATTGCGCTTGACACCGCTGTCAAAGCGCGGGTCCAGGGCCAGGTCGGGCTGCAGCATCACATGGGTGCAAAACGACTGCCACTCGCGCTCGTTTTGGATGCCCAACATCACCGCCGGTCCTTGCCCCACAGGGAATGGACCATAGGGGTAAATGGTGGCGTGGGCCGAACCGGTGCGCGGCGGCGGTGCTGCGCCATCCATGGTGTAGTACATCGGAAAGCCCATCCATTCCGTCAGGGCCTCGAGCATGGACACGTCAATGTGCGCCCCCTCGCCAGTTTTGTCGCGCTGCAAGAGGGCCGCCAAAATATTGCTGTAGGCGTACATGCCCGCAGCGATATCGGCGATCGAATTGCCCGACTTGGACGGCGTGTCGGGCGTGCCGGTGATGCCCAAATAGCCGGCCTCGCTTTGGATCAACAGGTCGTAGGCTTTTTTGTCACGGTACGGACCATCTTGGCCATAACCTGAGATGTCGCACACGATCAAGCGCGGGTGTTGGGCACGCAGTGTGGCCGCGTCCAAACCCATGCGGGCCGTCGCGCCCGGGGCCAGGTTTTGCACCAACACATCAGCGCGGCCAATCAAGGCCTTGACAGCGGCCAGGTCGGCGGCTTGTTTCAAGTCCAGCGCCAGGCTTTCTTTTGATCGGTTGACCCACACAAAATGCGATGCCAACCCTCTGGCGCGTTGATCGTAGGCACGGGCAAAGTCGCCCCCACCGGGGCGCTCGACCTTGATGACCCGCGCACCCAAATCGGCCAAATGGCGGGTGCACAAGGGTGCAGCAATCGCATGTTCGAGCGACACCACGGTGATATGGTCCAGGGGGCGTGTCATGCCAACTCCGCGCTGGCTTGCATGGTCAGCCAGCCTTCATGGTCTTGTGTCCACAAATCAACCCGGTTGCCATCGGGCTGACCGCACACTTTGAAGGCCCGGCCATCGGCACACTCAAAGGTGGGCCGCATGGCTTTGAAAGAAAAGTGCCGGACTGGCCGGTCGGTGTGCCTGGCCACCAAGTCCAGCAACAAAGTCGCCAGCAAAGGGCCGTGTACCACCAACCCGGGGTAGCCCTCTTCTTGGGTCACATAGCTGCGGTCGTAGTGGATGCGGTGGCCATAGAAGGTCAGCGCCGAATAGCGAAACAGCAGCACCGCGTCGGGCACCACCGTACGCTGCCAAGCCGCTGCGCTGGGCGCGGCCACCGGCGCGATCACCGGGTCGTTGGGCTGGGGGGCAGGCCGGTAAACGATGTCGTGCACCTCGGTCAGACACAAACCGGCGTCGCTGTGCACCTCGTGCTCGACCTCGACAAAAATCAAATCACCACTGCGCCCAGACGTGTGTTTGACCGATGCGATGCGCGAACGCCTTTGCACCGCGTCCCCCACTTTCAAGGGTTGCAACCAATTCAAGCGACCACCAGCCCACATGCGGCGCGGCAAAGGCACAGGGGGCAAAAACCCAC
>CANJUS010000053.1:0-7333 GCA_947477505.1 Comamonadaceae bacterium
CATCAAAACCCTTCGCCAGTGAGGGCGCCCACATGACCGACCAGACCCAGCCCGGCGCAACAGCCATGGAAGACGAAGACGAGATCAGCTTGCTCGATTTGGCCACCGCTTTGGGCGAAGAAAAGATAACCTTGTTCGCCATTCCCCTCATCACCTCGTTGGTGGCGGTGGTGATGAGTTTGCTCGCGCCCCCCGTTTACACCGCCAAAACCGTGGTCATGCCGCCCCAGCAACAACAAGGTGGTGCCGCTGCCGCAGCCTTGGCCAGCTTGGGTGGTTTGGCCGGTTTGGCCGGCTTGGGCGGGGGTGGCGGCCTCAAAAGCCAAGACGAGATGTACATCGCCTTTTTGGGCAGCGAAGGCTTGCAAAACCGCCTGATCGCCGAACTGAAACTGCAAGAGCGCTACGAAGCGAAAACACTGACCGATACGCGTGCCGCCCTCAAGGGCCAGGTGCGCATCACCTCGGACAAAAAATCTGGCTTGCTCAACATCGAAGCCGATGACAAAGACCCCGTGTTTGCCGCCGAACTGGCCAACCGCCATGTGGAGGCCTTGCATGCCATGCTGGGCCGCTTGGCGGTGACCGAGGCCCAACAAAGGCGGGTTTTTTACGAGCAACAAATCCAGCAAACCCAAGACAAACTGGCCCTGGTCGAGGTGGCGTTTCGTGCCGCCAAAGACAAGTCGGGCATGCAAGTCACCGCCGTGCTGGCCGAAACCGGTGTGCGTGCCAGCGCCGAGTTGCGCAGCCAAATCGCTGTCCGCGAGGTGCAGTTGCAGGCCATGAGCCGCTTTGCCACCGCCCAAAACCCTGAGACCCAGCGCATCGCCAGCGAACTGGCCGCCATGCGTGCCCAACTGAGCAAAACCGAGCAAGGCTCGGGCGAGAGCAGGATCGCGGCCAGCCCATTGCAGCAAGAAGCGGTGAGGTCCTACCGGGACGTGAAAGTGCAAGAGGCCATGCTCGAGGTGCTGATTCGGCAATACGAATTGGCACGGGTCGACGAGGCCAAAGAAGGGCCGCTGATCCAACAGGTCGATGTGGCCACGCCGCCCGAGCGCCGGTCCAAGCCCAAGCGAACCATCATGGTATTGGTGGCGGGTTTTGCTGGATTGTTCTTGGGGGTGCTGGTGGCTTTTGTGCGCCGCGCCCTGCGCAAAGCGAAAAGCAACCCCGAGTCGGCTGGCCAATGGCAGGCCTTGAAAAAGGCCTGGTCGCTGCGCGGCTGACAGGCAGCCTTGCCTGTGTTGCTGCCCTGCCAGGGGCCGGGGTGCGCCCAACTGGGCTACAGTGCAGTCATGCTTTGAATGGAGAAACCCATGGCCCGCAAACCCAGCCCTGCTGATACCGACCCAGCCGCATTGAAAGGCCACATCCGCGATTCGGCCAACCACATTTGGCTCGCCGGACTGGGGGCCTTTGCCAAGGCCCAGCAAGAGGGCAGCAAGGTGTTCGATTCGCTGATCAAAGACGGTTTGCACATGCAGCAGCAAACCCAGCAAGTGGCGGAAGAAAAAATCGCCCAGGCCACCCACACCATGAGCCACTTGGCCAGCCAGTTCACCGAACGCGCGGGCGGCTCTTGGGACCGGTTGGAAACCTTGTTCGAGCAACGCGTGGCCAAAGCCATGCACCGGTTGGGCTGGCCCTCGGCAGATGATGTGGCAGCCCTGCATGCGCGCATCGCCGCCTTGGAACAAACCTTGGCCCAAGGCACTTCAACCCAAGCCGCACCCAACGCCAAACGTTCAGTGACCAAACGCGCGTCAGCCAAATCCCCTGCCCCCCAAGCCCCAGGCGCAAAGCGCACCAAACCCGCCGCCACCAAAGCACGGGCGGCCACCAAAACCACACGCAGCCCGCAACGCTGATCGACCGCCACGAATCAGGCCCCGGCCATGGTCAAAAAAGCGCCCCGGCGCACCGCTGAACGCATCCTCGAGACCAGCCTGGCCTTGTTCAACCGCTTTGGCGAGCCCAATGTCTCGACCAACCTGATCTCCACCGAGCTGCGCATCAGCCCAGGCAACCTTTACTACCACTTTCCGGCCAAAGACGAACTGGTCAACGCTTTGTTTGACCGCTATTTGGCACAACTCAACCCCTTGCTCGATGCCGCCGCCGATGTGCGCGACGTGGAAGACGCTTGGTTTTTCATCCACTCGCTGTTTGAGCGGTTGTGGGATCACCGATTTTTGTACCGCGACCTCAACGATTTGCTCAGCCGCAACCGACGCCTAGAGACCGAGGTCAAAGATCTGCTGGCGCGCAAACAGCACGCCTTTGCCCAACTGATTGCTGGCTTGCACCACCAAGGCGCCTTGCAACTCGAAGGGGCTGAACGCGAAGCCGCAGCCACCCACATGGTGGTGGTGCTGACCTGGTGGCTGAGCTACGAGTATGTGCGCAACCCGCGCCATGCCTTGGAAGAAGACAGTGCCGCCCAGGCGCTGATTGGCGGGGCCCAGCACGTGTTGCGCTTGCTCTCACCGCATTTGGTGGCAGGTGCGCGCGAGCACCTGCAAAGCTTGCTCGCCCACTACAGCACGCCCCACGCCGCCTGAGGCAAACCTCAAGCCTGGGCCAGTCCTGCAACCCCTTGGGCCAGGGCTTGCCGCGCTTGCACCAAGATCTGCTGCTTCCAGGTGTCGGTTTCGGTGTAAAAAACCCGTCGCAATTCTGAGCGGATGTGCTGTGCCTGTGCGGCGCTTGCTTGCGGGTGCAAAGCCAGCCAATGGTCGGCACGCAAAGCCAACAATGTTTCTGTCCAAGGCACCGTGCCGTATTCCAGCGCCATGCCGGTGTATTGCGCCTGCGGGCATTCATCTTCCACGGCCGACCACATCAGACCGGTCAACAGCGCCGAGGTAGACGACCCGTCGTAAATAGACGTGATGGGCGTGGTGTCGCTCCCCCACCAAGCCTGGGTGCGTGCCAATGCGGCGGCGTCGTTTTTGCAGGCAAAAATGCGCTCACCCACACCGGATGGCCCCAAGCCCGTGTGCAAATCAATCCAGCCCACGTGCCGCGCATGGCCGGCGTGTTCGCGCAACACTTGGCGCAATGTGTGGTGGCTCCAGGTTGGCGCAACACCGCTGTAAAACAAGCCCTCAGGGTGGCTGTGCTGCCCGCCTGAGACGGCTTGCTGAAAAGCCGCCTTGCCATGCTGCGCCACCCAGTCTTGCAACGCCGCCTCGTTGGCCTCACTGGGGGGCCATTGTTCGGGGATCAACCAGTCGTGAATTTCGCGATAACCTGGGTTGTCGGGCAAGGCCTGGTCAAAGCGATGGAAGTTGCGGTTGAGGTCGACATTTTCTTGCGTGGTGCGCCGCCCGTGTGAGAAGCCGTAGGGGTTGAGGGCATGGACCCACAGCACCGCCACATCGCTCGGCCATGGCGTGGGCCGCCAATCGGCCCGGCGCAAAGCATCCACTTGCACGCCCGACCCGCAATGCCCCTCCACCCCGTGGCAAGCGCTGCTGACGATGAGCACCCGGCTGGCCTGGGCCGGGCCGTCCCACGCCACGTCCATGGCCATGGCCTCTCCGTCGCGCCCAGGCAAGGGGTGGGGCCGGGTGTCCACCGCCAAACCCCGGCCTTGGGCGGCTTGTAAAAACAAATTGCGCGCTTGCGCGTAGCTGGGTGCAAACGCCTGTTCGGGTGCGGCGCTCATGGCTTGGCGGCGAACCAGGCCTCGACCAACTGCACCCAATAAGAACCACCCAACGGGATCAGGTCGTCATTGAAGTCATAACTGGGGTTGTGCAAGGTGCACGGGCCGCCACCATGGCCCATCTCGCGGTGGGTGCCGTCGCCGTTGCCTATGAAAAAGTAACAACCTGGTTTGGCTTGCAGCATGTAGGAAAAATCTTCTGCGCCCATGGTGGGCTCTTGGGCCAGCACGTTGTCGCCCCCCACCATGTCGGCCATGACCTGGCGCGCGAAAGCCGCCTCGGCCGGGTGGTTCACAGTGGGCGGGTAGTTGCGGTGGAAAGAAAACTCGCACACCGCATCGTGCGCGGCGCACACGTGCTCGGCGACTTGGCGCATGCGCCGCTCGATCATGTCGAGCACCTCCAAAGTGAAAGTGCGCACCGTGCCTTGCAGCTCACAAGCGTCGGGCACCACATTGGTGGCCTCGCCGGCGTGGATCATGGTGACCGAAATCACCCCGGCGTCCACCGGCTTTTTGTTGCGGCTGATGATGGTTTGAAAGGCCTGCACCATTTGACACGCCACCGGCACCGGGTCGATGCCGTTGTGCGGCAAAGCCGCATGGCTGCCTTTGCCGCGGATGGTGATCTTGAACTCATTGCTCGAGGCCATGACCGGCCCGCTGCTGACCGCAAACTGGCCCACTTTCATGCCCGGCCAGTTGTGCATGCCAAACACCGCGTCCATCGGGAACTTGTCAAACAACCCGTCTTTGATCATTTCACGGGCACCGCCACCGCCTTCTTCCGCTGGTTGGAAGATCAGGTACACCGTGCCATCAAAGTGGCGGTGCTGGGCCAGGTGCTGGGCCGCTGCCAACAGCATGGTGGTGTGGCCATCGTGCCCACAGGCGTGCATCTTTCCGGCATGCTGGCTGGCGTGGGCAAAGGTGTTGAACTCTTGCATGGGCAAGGCGTCCATGTCGGCGCGCAAACCAATGGCACGCGGGCTGTCACCGCCTTTGATGATGCCCACCACACCCGTGGTGCCCATGCCGCGGTGGATGGGAATGCCCCAGGCTGTGAGCTGCTGGGCCACCACATCGGCGGTGCGCTGCTCTTGAAAGCACAGCTCAGGGTGGGCATGGATGTCGCGCCGCACGGTGGCCAAAGCATGGGCTTGGGCCAGGATATCTTCTATGACTTTCATGGGGGGCTCTCAACAGCGACTTGGGTCGACCAGTTTATCGAATTGCCAAGCCATTGGCAGCCCGGGGTTATGCCCATGCCCGGCCCCGGCGTCAATGCCACACCGTGGTGCCAGACACACCCTTGGGGTCGGTGGCATCGCCCTCGGCGGCAGCGCTGGCCGGTCCCAAGCCCCACTGGGCGCGGTCTTGGATGGTGGCCAGCAACATGCGGAACTTGGCAAACAAGTCTTCGTCGAGCGTGAGTTGCATTTGATGCCCACCGGCCAACGTCCAATCGATGGCGTAGCCCGATTTGCCCACCGTCATGGCCACGTGGAGCGCCAGCAAGGGGGTCTCGCCCAGCGGGGTCTGGGCAGCGGGCTTGTACTGACTGAACTGGGCTTGCTGCTCCACGCTTTGCTGTTGGAACTGGGCGATGGCCTGGGCCTGGGGCATGGCGTGCTGGGCCGCCTGGGCCAGCACGCTGGCCTGCGCGCCCACCGCCAGCAATTGGCGCACGGTGGCGCGGGTCAGCCACAACCGAAATTCTTGGCCATCGTGGGTGTTGAAGCGAAACAAAACCCGGTCCTCTTCGGCGACATAGGTGACGTTGAGTTGGGTGATCACGGTGGGTTGTTCTGGCGCGGGCAAAGGTTGGGGCGCAAAGCATCGCATGAAATTGAAGATAATGCGCCCTCAAGGTCCCAAATTATGACTTTTTTAGCACTCGACGTGGGCAACACCCGGCTGAAATGGGCTCGCTACGACCAAGCACAACCCGGCGCCAAATTGCTGGGGCATGGTGCGGTGTTTTTGGAAAACATCGACCGCTTGGCCGAAGGCGACTGGAAAGCCTGGCCCGCACCCCAACACATGCTGGGCTGCATCGTCGCCGGGGAGGCCATTCGCCGGCGGGTGGAAGAACAAATGGAGTGGTGGGATGTGCCCGCCCGCTGGGTCGTGCCCTCCACCCAAGAGGCCGGCTTGATCAACGGTTACGACCACCCCACCCGTTTGGGTGCAGACCGTTGGGTAGCCATGATTGGCGCTTTGGCCAGGATGAAAAGCCAAATGGGCCCCAACCCAGCCCGGCCAATGGTGATCGTGATGGTGGGAACGGCGGTCACGGTAGAAGCGGTTGACGCACAAGGGCGGTTTTTGGGCGGCTTCATCTTGCCCGGGCACGGCATCATGCTGCGCGCCTTGGAGTCGGGCACCGCCGGATTGCGCGTGCCCACTGGCGAAGTCCGCACCTTTCCCACCAACACCAGCGACGCCCTCACCAGTGGGGGCACGTTTGCCATCGCCGGTGCGATTGAGCGCATGGTCCAGCACGTGCGAACACACTGCCAGGCCGACCCCGTTTGCTACATGACGGGCGGGGCCGGTTGGAAGATGGCACCCAGCATGTCCGTGCCCTTTGAGCTGGTCGACAGCTTGTTGTTTGACGGTTTGCTCGAAATCGCTTTGCAACGCGGCTTGCACCTTCAGGCCCGACCTGAGCGACTGACCTGATGGGCCCCAAAGCAGTCCATGGGTACAAACCCTCTGGTCATACCGCCCAAATGGTCAAAAATACGCTGTTGTTTCTTTGATACCAACCACACAGGAGAATTTCATGTCCGAACAAAAAGCCCCCCGCCGCCGCAACCTGCTCAAAGGCGCTGCCGTTGCCGCAGGCGCCATGTCCGCGCCCATGGTGTCCATGGCCCAGACCACGTCGCTGCGCTTTCAAAGCACTTGGCCCGCCAAAGACATTTTTCACGAGTACGCCAACGACTTTGCCAAAAAAGTCAACGACATGGCCGGTGGCCGTTTGAAAATTGAAGTGCTGCCCTCTGGCGCTGTGGTGCCCGCTTTCCAGTTGTTGGACGCGGTCAACAAAGGCACCTTGGACGGTGGCCACGGCGTGTTGGCCTACCACTATGGCAAAAGCTCCGCCCTGGCCCTGTGGGGTTCTGGCCCGGCCTTTGGCATGGACCCCAACATGGTGCTGGCCTGGCACAACTATGGCGGTGGCAAGCAGCTGCTGGAAGAAATTTACAAATCGCTCAACATCGACGTCGTGTCCTATGTGTACGGCCCCATGCCCACCCAACCTCTGGGCTGGTTCAAAAAGCCAGTGGCCAAGGTCAGCGACCTCAAGGGCCTGAAGTACCGCACCGTGGGCTTGGCTGTGGACATCTTCACCGACCTGGGCATGGCCGTGAACCCGCTGCCCGGTGGCGAGATCGTGCCCGCCCTGGACCGCGGCCTGATTGATGCGGCCGAGTTCAACAACGCCTCGTCTGACCGCGTTTTGGGCTTCCCCGATGTGGTGAAAAACTGCATGCTGCAAAGCTTCCACCAAAGCGGCGAGCAGTTCGAAATCCTGTTCAACAAAGGCAAGCTCGACGCCCTGCCCACCGAACTCAAGTCGGTCATCGAGTACGCGGTGCAAGCCTCTTCGGCTGAGATGAGCTGGAAGGCCATTGACCGCAACTCCAA
>CANJUS010000054.1:0-7250 GCA_947477505.1 Comamonadaceae bacterium
AACCCCGCCTTGGACAGCCAGTGGGATGACGCCGATGGCGTGGCCATTGACGCGTTCATCTTCGGCGGCCGCCGCTCCACCACCGTACCTTTGGTCACCGAAGCACGCAACTGGACAGAAGGCGTTTACATGGCTGCGACCATGGGCTCTGAGACCACCGCTGCGGCCGCTGGCCAACAAGGCGTGGTGCGCCGCGACCCCTTCGCCATGCTGCCCTTCATGGGCTACAACATGAGCGACTATTTCCAGCACTGGCTGCAACTTGGCAAAAAGCTGCAAGCCAGCGGCGCCAAGCTGCCACCCATTTATTGCGTCAACTGGTTCCGCAAAGGGGCCGATGGCAAGTTTGTTTGGCCCGGCTACGGTGAGAACATGCGCGTGCTCAAGTGGATGATCGACCGCATCGAGCAAAAAGCCAAGGGCCAAGAGCACGTGTTTGGTGTCAGCCCATCGTTTGACGAGATCACCTGGACGGGCCTGAACTTCACGCAGGAGCAGTTCACCACCGTGACCCACATCGACAAGGGTGCCTGGGTCGAAGAGCTCAAGCTGCATGAAGAGCTGTTCACCCAGCTCGCGCACAAGTTGCCCGCAGCCTTGCCCCAAACCAAAGCCGCGATCGAAAAGCGCTTGCACGCCTGAACCCACTTGCCCTGCGTGCGGGGCAAACGAAACAGCCGTTGCATGCAACGGCTTTTTTCATGGGCTAAACGCCATCAAGGCGCCCGCATGGGATGCCCAGGGTTCAGACCTTGCCGCGCATCAATGCGCCTTGCAGTTCGGCCATGATGCGTGGATCCACTTGGGCCAAGGCCCACAGGCGGCGATCGGCCTCTTCTTGTTTGCGGCGCAGGTTCCACGCAGACAGGCGCTGACCCAAGCGCAGGTGGCGCAGTGGGCGGGCAAACAAGGCCAGGGCCGACAAGGCCACCAACCACATGGCCAACCAGGCCAGCATCAAGTGGTCTTCGCTCAGGCTGTCAATGGCTTGGAAGGCGCCCACCAAAATAGCAGCCACCACCGACCACTGCAACATGGCCGCCAAGCCGCGCTCTTGCGTCAAACGCTTGGCAAAGCCTTCGAATTTATGGGCCACGCGCAATGCGCGCTCCACGCCAGGGTGGGAAGTGGGGTAGTCAATGTGGACAAAGGTGGTCATGGTGAATTCCTTTTATGAGCGGCTAAAACGTTGCTGATGGGTGGATATTAGGGTATTCCCTTCTCCATTACAAATGATGATTAAACATGTTATACATTCACCATATTTATGAATCAAGTCAACTTCCGCACCCTGGACCTGAACCTGCTGCGCATCTTTGACGAGGTGATGGCCGAGCGCAGCCTGACGCGGGCAGCCCACAAAATGGCCTTGACCCAACCGGCGGTGAGCAACGCCATGCGCCGGTTGCGCGATCGCTTGGGCGAGGACTTGATGCGCCGCGACGGCCAAGGCTTGACGCCCACACCGCGCGCGCTGGCCTTGTGGCCACTGGTGCGCGCGGCCTTGTCTCAACTTGAGCTTGGCCTCAATCCCGGCGAATTCGAGCCCGCCTTGGCCGATGCCACTTTTGTGTTGGCCCTGGCCGATGCCACCGCCGCCGAACTCATGCCCGGCTTGGTCGACATCTTGGAGCGCGAGGCCCCCGGCGTGTCCATGCGCACCGTGCCCCTGAGCACGCGCAACCCCAGCATGTTGCTTGAGCAAGAGCAAGCGGACGTGGCGATAGGCTACTTTCCGGCCTTGCTGGCCGAGCTCAATGCACCCACGCCGTTGGAGGACGGCCATGCGCTAGAGCACCAGCGCTTGTTTGATGGCGAGTACGTGTGTGTGATGCGCCAAAACCACCCATTGGCAGATCAGGACTTGGACTTGGACACCTTTTGCCAAGCCCGCCATTTGCTGGTGAGCTTTTCGGGGCGGCCCTTTGGGTTTGTCGACGAGGCGCTGGCCAGCTTGGGGCGCGAGCGCCGCGTGGTGCTCACCGTGAACCAGTTTTTCACCGCTGGTCAGGTGGTGGCACAGTCCAATTTGCTGACCGTGCTGCCACAACACTTTTTGAGCGTGACCGGCGTGTTTGACCAGTTGGTCATCAAGCCCTTGCCGCTGCAAGTTCCCACAGTGCATGTGGACATGGTCTGGCGCAAACGCTTGCGCCAACCCGGACCGCACCGCTGGTTGCGCCAAGCCGTGGTGCGCGCCAGCCAAGCGGCGCTGGCCAAAATCAAAGCTTGACCGGGCCGGCGCGCCCGCGCTCGACTTGAAACCGCGCTTGCACACTCAAATCCGCGCGGGTACCGGCCGGGAACGGCGTGGTGCGGAATTCGCACGTGGCCGCGTGCGGTTGGATGTCGATCAAGGCGTAGCCGCGCTCATCGGCGCGGGCGTAAACGATATCGGGGTTTGCCGTGCGCGCCGCGTTGAGCACGCTCTCGCTCAGGCCACGGGAGGTGATGGAGGTGGCCACAAACTCACTGGCCAAAACAGGAGAGGCTTCATCATTGGCCTGCAGTCGCAGCTGCGCCGCCACGTTCATGTGCACGTCGCCGCCCAGGGTCAGCACGTCCGATACCGCGCCATCGGCCAAGGTTTGCAACAGGCGCCGACGCGCGTGCGGGTAGCCGTCCCAGGCATCGGTATAGGTGGCACGGCCCAAGGGTGTGTTCACCGATGTCGGGCTGATTTGCGTGGCCTGGGCCAACACCTTCCAAGTTGCCGTGGACTGGCGCAAACCGTCGTACAGCCATGCCTCTTGTGCGTTGCCCAGCAGGGTGCGCGAAGCATCATCGAGTTCGGCACACTGGGTCACCACACGGCCACCGCCACGGTTGGGGTCGGGGCAGGCCTGGGGGCTGCGGTACTGGCGGCAATCCAAGGTCCATATATCGGCCAAGCGCCCCCAAGACAATTTGTCGTGCAGCCGCATGCTGGCCCCCCATGGGCTGCCCGGGTCGGGCCCCAGGGCCAGGGGTTGGTGCTCAAAGTACGCCTGGTAGGCCGCAGCGCGGCGCTGCATGAAGGACTCCAGCGGCGTGTTGCGCGGATCGCGGTCGTTGGCGTAGTCGTTGACCACCTCGTGGTCGTCCCACATCAGCAACCACGGGTGGGCGGCATGGGCGGCCTGCAAATTCGGGTCCGACTTGTACAAGGCATAGCGAAGCCGGTACTCGTCCAGAGTTTTGGGTTCGCCACCGGTGTGCTTGCGCAGGGCCAAGCGTGGGTTGCTGCTTTCGTATATGTAGTCACCGACAAACACCACCAAGTCCAGCTCTTGCCGCGCGATGTCGGCGTGCGCCACGTATTCGCCTTGCTCGTAGTGTTGGCACGATGCCAGCGCCAAACGCAAGCGGCCCACATCGGCTTGCGCGCGCGGGGCCGTGCGGGTGCGCCCAGTCGGGCTGGTGGCCTCACCACAGCGAAACCGAGACCAGTACGAGCGCGCGGGTGTCAAGCCCTGCGCCACGGCGTGCACGCTGTGGCCGCGCTGGGCGTCGGTGGTGATTTCGTTGTGCCACACGCGCTGGCGCAAGGCCTCGTCGGCAAACACTTCACACAACACCCGCGCTGGGTCCAAGCCAGGGTCGGCGCGGTCTTGCGGGCTGACCAGCAGGCGCGTCCACAACACCACTGATTCGGCACGGGGCTGGCCACTGGCCACACCCAAGGTGAAGGGGTTGTCGCGCCAACGCCTTGCATCGCTGCTGGCTTGGCCCACCGCCTGCTGCCACGGCGCCAGGGCGATGGCCAGTGCATGGGCTTGGGCCCAGCGGTGAAAGTCGCGCCGTTGCATGTCTGCAGGCATCAGGTGCTCAACCGGTGGGTCAGGCGTTGAGCAAGGTCCACAAGCGGTAGGGCGTGAGGGGCATTTGCAGCTGGCTGGCTTTGTCCGCATGGCCGTGGCGGGCCAAGGCATCGGCCACCGCATTGACCACCGCCGGTGTGGCACCAATGGTGCCCAATTCGCCCACCCCTTTGACACCCATGGGGTTGTTTTTGCACGGCGTGGACTCGTCCATTTCGGTGACAAAGTTGGCGTGCATGATGTCGGCATGGGGCACGGCGTAGTCCATCAAACTGCCGCTGAGCAGTTGGCCGGTTTCTTCGTCGTAGTTCATTTGCTCGCACAGGGCTTGACCAATGCCTTGCACCGCACCACCGTCGAGTTGGCCGCGCACTATGGTCGGGTTGACCACGCGGCCCACATCGTTGACCGAGCTGTACGCCACCAAGTCCACACTGCCGGTGGCGGGGTCGACCTCGACTTCGCACACATGGCAGCCATTGGGCCAAGTCGGCCCACTGACCTTGGTGGTCGAAGCCAAGTGCATGCGCCCCTCGGGCTGGCGCTGGGCCAGCTCACCAAGGCTCAAACCCATGTCGGTGCCTTTGACCTGAAAGCGCCCGGCAGCGTACTGCAAGTCGGCACCCGACACCTCCAGCGATTTGGCGGCCAATTCACGCGCTTGGTCCAAGCTGCGCTGCGAGCCCTCTGCGACGGCCGAGCCGCCGGTGAACAAAGAGCGCGAGCCCGCGCTGCCAAAGCCGTCGCCGCGGTCGGTGTCGCCCAGCACGATGCGCACCTGCGACATGGGCACGCCAAACACATCCACCACCAACTGCGCCAGCGATGTGGCAATGCCTTGTCCCATGGGCGCGACGGCGCTGAAAACCTCGATCACGCCATCGGCGGCGATGGTGACGGTGACGTTTTCTTCCAAGGCGTTGCCGCCGGTCCACTCCAAAAATGTGGCCAGCCCCAAGCCACGCCATTTGCCGCGTGCTTTGGATTCGGCCTCGCGCTTGGCAAACCCGTCCCAATGCGCCAGTGCCAGGCCTTTGTCCATGACTTGCTCGAATGCGCCCACGTCATAGGTTTGGCCCATGGCGTTTTTGTAAGGCATCAAGCTGGGGGCAATCATGTTGCGCCGGCGCAAGGCCACGCGGTCGATGCCGATTTGGCGCGCGGCCTCGTCCATCAAACGCTCCATGTTGAAGATGGCTTCGGGCCGGCCCGCGCCCCGATACGCGCCCATGGTGGCGGTGTTGGTCATCACCGCGGTGAAATGAAAGTCAATGGTCTGGATGTCGTACACGCTGGTTTGCACCCATGGGCCGATCATCACTTGAATGGCCACACCTGTGGGGGCCGGGTACGCGCCCACATTGGCCAAGGTGTCGATGCGCAAGGCCAAAATTTTGCCGTCTGCGGCCAAGGCCATTTCGGCGTGGCAAGCGATGTCCCGGCCGTGGCTGGAGCTGAGAAAGTCTTCGCCGCGCTCGGCCATCCATTTGACGGGCCGCTGCAGCACATGGCAGCAATAGGCCACCATGCCGTCTTCGGGGTACATGCCGGTTTTCATGCCAAAGCCGCCGCCCACGTCGCCGACCAAGACGCGCACTTTTTCTTTCGGCAGGCCCAACAAGTCGCTGACCAAGGTGCGCACACCACTGGGCATTTGGCTGCTCATGCGCATCGTCAAGCGGCCTTGGTCGATGTAGGCCAACACACTGCGCGGCTCCAAGGTGAGCGCAGCCAAGCGTTGGTTGTGGATGTCAAGCTTGACCACATGGGCGGCTTTGTCAAACGCTTGTTGCGCTGCTTGGGCGTCGCCATACCGGGTTTCGGCCACGATGTTGTCGGGCACGTCTTCGCACAGCAGCGGCGCATCTTTGGCCAAGGCCCCCTGCAAACTGGTGGCATTGGGCAGCTCTTCATAGTCGACCTCCACCGCTTCGGCCGCGTTGCGGGCGTGTTCCAGCGTGTCGGCCACCACGGTGGCCACCACCTCACCGACAAAGCGCACGCGCTGGTGGGCCATCAAATAGCGTGACGGGCTGGCCGCCGGTGAGCCATCTGCGCGCTTGAATCCGGCCGCTTTGGGCAAGGGCTTGATGCCCGCTTGCGCCAGCTCTGCCCCTGTGACCACCAGCGACACGCCCGGCATGGCCCGTGCAGCGGACACATCGACGTTGCGCAAAATGGCATGTGGGTACACCGAACGCACAAACCAAATGTGCTGCACGCCCGCCACTTGGGCGTCGTCGGTGAACAGGCCTTGGCCTTTGAGCAACAAATCATCTTCCAGGCGCTTGACCGCCTGACCGCTTCCAAATCGCATGTTTTCGGTATTCACTTCTGGCCTTTGACTGTCGGTATGGCCTTCAAGTGTAGTGCGCGCGCTTTGTTGCCGCAGCTCAAGCGTCTTATCCACGTCAAAATCAATAAATGAATACTAAAAGATTAAATAAATTCAATTTCTTTTATTTTTGTTTACTTTTGTGTAGTTACCTAAAAATTCTCGTTCTCATACAATAAGTAATACTTTCAGCAGATAAAGGCCTGCCCGCCATGAAACCACCACAAACTCGCATTGTCCCACGCCGGCATTGGCTGGCCGCGGCCGCAGGGGCCTTGTCCGCGCCTGTTTGGCCGCAAGGCAGCGGCGAGACGCACGGGCGGGGCGAAGTGCATTTGCGCTTGGCCGCGGCCTGGCCCGACAAAATGCCCGGCTTGAGCGACGGTGTTCGCCGCTGGGCCCAGCGGGTGAACATTTTGTCAGGCGGGCAACTGCACATTGATGTGCGCTTTTCGGGCGAATCGGGCATCCCGCCATTGCAGTTGCTCAGCGCCGTGGCCTCGGGCCAAGTGGACCTGGCGCATGGCACTTCGTACTACTGGGCACAACAGTCCCCGGGCTTCCCGTTTTTTGCCACCATCCCCTTTGGCATGATCGCCAACGAGCACATGGCTTGGTTGCGTTTTGGCGGTGGCATGGCACTGTGGACGCGCTTGGGCCGCGCCCATGGCGTGGTGCCTTTGGCCTGCGGCAACACGGGTGTGCAAACCGCTGGGTGGATGCGCGAAAAAATCACCTCCTTGGCCTCGCTCAAGGGGCTGCGCCTGCGCTATCCGGGCATGGGCGGCGAGGTGTTGCGCCGTTTGGGCGCGGTACCAGTCAACTTGCCGGCCAGCGACATCGTGCCCGCGCTGGCCAGTGGCCGACTGGACGGCGCAGAGTGGGTGTCCCCCTGGTGCGACGTGCAACTGGGTTTGCACGAGGTGTGCAACTACTGTTACGTGCCGGGCATCCATGAGCCGGGCCACACCACCGAGTTGATCGTCAACCCCAAAGTGTGGGATCGGTTGTCCCCGCTGCACCAAGAGATCATGCGCGCGGCCGGCTGGCAAGAGTGCACCGACATGCTGGCGCAGTTCAACCACGAAAACGCGCGCAGCTTGCAAACCCTGCGC
>CANJUS010000055.1:0-7239 GCA_947477505.1 Comamonadaceae bacterium
CCATTTGGCTTTTGCGCTTTGCCACCCACCCCAGTGGATTTGCATCTTTAAGTGCGCTGCAAGACGGGCCACGCCCGACGGCGTTGAATCAGCCGTTGTTCGCGCAATGGGCAGACTTGCAAGCCTATCGCCAGAAGTTGGACGCCACCTTGGTGGCATGGTCAAAGGAAATACAACCTGCGGATTTGGCGCACCCACTGCACTACGTCAACATGGCCGGCGTCAAGCAGTGCAAGCGTTTTGGCCCTTTGGTCACCCACTTTTTCAACCACCAAACCCACCACCGGGGCCAGGCCAGCACCTTGATGCACCAATTGGGCGTGGATGTGGGCGTGACCGACTTGCTGGCCCTCATTGACGAAGCGAAAGACTGAGCACTTTGGCCGCTGGCCCGCCATCCCGAGCACAGACCGCCGGGGTCAACTTGGCGGCACCCACACCGGCAACACCGCCACACCCACGCGGGCCAGGCGGTTTTTCATGCACAAGACGGCTTTGTCCTTGCTGATGAGCATCGCTTGTTGCGCCACGGCCAGGTCAATGAATTTTTGATCGTCGGGGTCTTTGCACACATACGGGGCCCGTTCAGCGCTGGGCAAGATGTGTGTGTGGCGATCAAACTGCGCCAGCACATCAAGGGCACTGACACCGCGCAAGGCCGAGCGTTGCACCAGGTGCGGGTAGTCAAGCACCCGAAGAAGCTCTTCGCGCATCTCGGTGCTGCCCCACCAGCGCAAGGCCTGGGCTTGCAAAGCCAGGTTCAAGGGGCGTGAGCGCGGATCGTCAAACACCCACATGTCGAGCACGATATTCGTATCTATCACCACGGGCTGCATGCGCAGGGCTCAGCTGGCTGGGGGGTCGGTTTTAGCGCCGCGGCGCATCGAGCCCGCCGACATGTCAAATCGAAACAAACGGCATTCGATGGGGCCGTTCCACATGGGCACGCGGCGCGACTCTTTCAAGCGCATGCGACCGGGCAGTTTGAGGTCGGGGGTGAGCACCCAGGCGCTCCAACCGGTGTAGTTTTTCTTCCAGTGGCTGGCCAGTTGGGAGAAAAAGTCGCCGCCGTCGCTGACCTGGGCTTGCTCGCGCGCACCCGCATCACTGCGCGACTGGTCCTGCCGCGCGGGTGCTTCGCTGTCGGTGTCCCAGTCGGGTGCAGTGGCCTGGGCAACAGCGTTGCTGCCCCGGCGCGTGGCTGCGCCGGCCACCCCGGCCACCTCGATGCGTTCACCATACGGCGGGTTGAGCAACATCACCCCAGCGCCTTCGCATGGGGGCATGCGCTGCAAGGCGTCCCCACCGCGCAAGACCAGCGCGTGCGCCACGCCAGCGCGCTCTGCATTGCGTTGGGCAAAGTCGACCATGCGAAACGCCACATCGCTGCCAAACACCGCTGCGCGTGGGGCCACTTGGGCGGCGCGGGCTTGGTCGCGCAAACCGTCCCACACATGGGCTTGATAGGGCAGCAGTTTTTCAAACGCAAAACGGCGCATCAAACCGGGCGCCATGTTGCAAGCGATGGACGCGGCCTCAATGGCAATCGTGCCGCTGCCGCAACACGGGTCGTACAAGGGCAAGCCCAAATCCACGCCGCAAACCGCAGGCGTGGCAGGGGACGCTTCTCCCGGCGCGCTCAGCAAGGGCATGCTCCAACCGCTGGCGGCGAGCATGGCCGCGGCCAAGGTTTCTTTTAAAGGCGCATCGCCTTTGTCGACGCGCCAGCCGCGCTTGAACAGCGGCTCGCCCGAGGTGTCGATGTACAGCGTCATGTGCTCGCTGGTGAGGTGGGTGTACAAGCGCACATCAGGCCACTGGGTGTTGACACTGGGGCGCTCGCCGCCTTTGGCACGAAAGCGGTCGGCCACCGCATCTTTGACGCGCAAGGTGGCGAAATTAAGGCTTTTGAGCGGGCTGTGTTGGGCCGTCACCTCGACTTTGAAGCTGTGCTGCGGCGTGAACCAAGCCTCCCAAGCCACGGCATGGGCCCCGGCATACACATCGTCTTCATGCCGATAGGGGGTGTGCGACAACTGCACCAACACGCGCATGGCCAAGCGGCTGTGCAAGTTCAATTGCATCGCCATGCGCCAAGAGCCCGACAATCGCACGCCACCGCGGGCCACACCGACCTGCAAACCGGGCTCGCCCACCACGCTGCGCACCTCGTGGGCCAGGCAATGCTCCACCCCCGCCGCACAGGGCAAAAACAAGTCCAGTTGGTTCATGGCAATGCCTCAGAGCGTCTTGCGCAAATTGGTGGGCGCAATGCGCAGGGATTCGCGGTATTTGGCCACGGTGCGTCGGGCGCAGTCGATGCCTTGCTCTTTGAGCATATCGGAGAGTTGGTTGTCGCTCAGTGGCTTCTTGGCGTTTTCGTTGGCCACAAATTGCTTGATCAAGGCGCGCACCGCAGTGCTTGAAGCGTTGTTGCCGCTTTCCGTGCCCAAGCCCGAACCAAAGAAATACTTCAGCTCAAAGGTGCCATAGGGCGTGTGCATGTATTTGGCGGTGGTCACGCGGCTGATGGTGGATTCGTGCAAACCCAGTTCGTCGGCAATTTCGCGCAACACCATGGGCCGCATGGCCAGTTCGCCATGCTGCAAAAAACTTTTTTGTCGCTCGGCAATGGCCGTGCCCACGCGCAAGATGGTGTCAAAGCGCTGTTGGATGTTCTTGATGAACCAGCGTGCCTCTTGCAGCCGTTGCTGCAAGCCTTGGTGGCCCTCGCCTTTGCCTGCCGATTTGAGCGCATTGGCATAAATATCGTGCACCCGCAGGCGCGGCATCACGTCCGGGTTGAGCGCCACCCGAAACTTGGGGTTGCCCTGGCGGTCGGTGCCCACCCGGGTGACCAACACATCGGGCACCACCGCGTTGCGCTCCACATCAATAAAGCGCCGCCCGGGTTTGGGCTCGAGCCGGGCGATCAATGCAATCGCCAGCTTGATGGTGGTCTCGCTGTCGTTGACCGCCAGCACCAAGCGCTTGATGTCGCGCCGCGCCAGCAGCTCCAGCGGTTGTGCGCAAATGCGCAAAGCGCAGTCGCGTACGCTGGTGGCCTCTTCGGTGCTGGGCGATAAGGCCTTGAGTTGCAGCGTCAAACACTCGCCCAAATGGCGCGCGCCCACGCCCACGGGCTCCAAGCTGTGCAACAGATGCAATGCCATTTGAAAGCGCTGCTCCAACTCTTCGAGTTGCTCTTCGTCGTCACCGGCCAAGCCCTCGGCCAAACTGCGCAAGCTGTCTTCCAAATATCCATCGTCGTTGAGCGACTCGATCAAAAAACGCAGCGCAGCACGGTCGGTGTCGCTCAACCGCAGCGCCAGCGCTTGGCGGTGCAAGAAAGAGGTGAGCGACTCTTGGCTGCGTGCCAGCTCGGTGGCATCGGTGTCGTCGCCGTCGTTGGCCCCATTGCGCGCGGGTGCGTCGCCGCCCCACTCGGGGTCGTCGGCATGGGTGTCGGAGCTGCCGTCCCCCTCCCAACTCTCGGCCACACCGTCCACCGAAGGTTCGGTGTCGCTGGCCGTGTTGTCCACCGCCACCTCGCTCACGCCCGAGCCGGGCACAAAGTCCATCACCTCTTCGCCATCGTTTTGGGCCGGGGTATCGGCCTTGGTCAAGCCAAATTCTTCGCGCGGCGCTTCTTCAAGTTCTTTTTCCAGAAACGGGTTGTCGTCGAGCATTTGGTCAATCTCTTGGCTCAACTCCATGGTGGAGAGTTGGAGCAAGCGGATCGACTGCTGCAACTGGGGCGTGAGCGCCAGGTGCTGAGAGACGCGTAGTGACAGGCCTTGCTTCATCACATTTTGAAGTGCTCACCGAGGTAAACCCGGCGCACATCGGCGTTTTCAATGATCTCTGCGGGTGTGCCCTGGGCCAGCACACGACCGTCGTTGATGATGCAGGCATGGTCACAAATGCCCAGCGTTTCGCGCACGTTGTGGTCGGTGATGAGCACCCCAATGCCACGCGACTTCAAAAAACCAATGATGCGCTGAATCTCAATCACCGCAATCGGATCGATGCCCGCAAACGGTTCATCGAGCAAGATGAACCGCGGTTGGGTGGCCAAAGCACGGGCGATCTCCACCCGACGCCGCTCACCGCCAGACAAGGCCAAGGCCGGCGAGTCGCGCAAATGGTCTACCCGCAACTCGGCCAGCAAGGTGGTCAGGCGGTGTTCAATTTCCGCTGGTGTCAGCGGTTGATCGCGCTCATCGCGCTGCAACTCCAGCACCGCGCGCACGTTTTCTTGCACATTGAGTTTGCGAAAAATCGACGCCTCTTGGGGCAAGTAACTCAAGCCCAAACGGGCGCGGCGGTGGATGGGCAGCCGCTCAATGGACTGGCCATCGATGCTGATGGTGCCCGCGTCCGATCGCACCAGGCCCACGATCATGTAAAACGAGGTGGTCTTGCCTGCACCGTTGGGGCCGAGCAAACCCACCACTTCACCCTTGTTGACGCCGATGGACACATCTTGCACCACCACCCGGCTGCCGTAGGACTTGCGCAGGTGTTGGGCTTGCAGGCGGCTGTCCGCACCGGATGCCGACAGCGCGCCAGAGACAGCGATCACTTTTTGTCTCCGC
Source organism: Comamonadaceae bacterium (assembly GCA_947477505.1). GTDB lineage: Bacteria > Pseudomonadota > Gammaproteobacteria > Burkholderiales > Burkholderiaceae_C > Limnohabitans. Next base: position 4,599 of record CANJUS010000055.1, read on the forward strand.
TGGCTGGGCGCGGCGACAACACCGCACGCACCCGCCCACCGTCGGGCTTGACGCCCGCTTGAGCCGGCGCGCTGGCTTTGCCGCCCTGCGCCTTGCCATCGACGGTGAAGACCTCGGTGATGTTGTTGTATGAGATGGATTGACCAACGATTTCATCGCTGACCACCGTGCCACGCAATCGGCGCAACTCAGCGCGCTCGCTCAGGTGTACCTGATCGGCACGGCCATCGTAGTCAATGGTCTGCGCTTCGCCTTCCATGAACTCATTGAGGCCTTCGCGTTTTTGCCGAAAGAATGCCCGGCTGTTGTCATCCGCAGTCAGGACCGCGTGCTGGTAGCCATCGGCGTCTTGGCGCACCTCCAAGCGGACACCGCGCATGACGATGCTGCCTTTGGTGGCGACGACACGGCCTGTGAAAACGCTGGTTTTTTTGATTTCATCGTGGCGCAGGTTGTCGGCCTCGATGTTGAGCGGCTTGTCGCGGTCCGCTCGCTCGGCCCACGCCCCCGAAGCCCACAGCCCCATGACCAGGGTAAGGCTGGCTTGAATGGCGAAGGCATGAATCTTGCTGGACATAATTGGGCGCGATTGTAGCGGCGCACTTGGCCCTTGGGGAACGCCTTTTGCTTGGGGTCATGTCGGCAATGTGCGCTGCGCTGAACTACCCCTCATTGACCGCCATCGCGGGGTAGGCGGTTCACCACCAGAGTGGGCACACCACCCATCGAGCGTCGCAGCACCGATGGTGAGAATAATTGGAATCTGACCCCCATTAAAGGGTTCAGCGACCTTTGCGAACTTGGCCCAACAAGTACTCGACCACACCCAACGCCGAGTCCATGCTCGAGGCCAAGGTGCCGTCGGTGTAGAAGCGTCCGGCCACGCCCAAGGAGGGCACGCCTTGGACTTTGAAGGCTTCTTGCAATTGGGTGGCGCGGCGTGCCTTGGTGGCCACACCAAAGGAGTTGAATATTTCAGTGAATTTGGCCTTGTCCAAGCCATTCTTCACCGCCCAAGCGGTCAAGGTGTCCAAGGTATCTAGTTTTTGCTTTTCTGCATGGATGGCGGTGAACAACTTGGCGTGCAAAGCCTCTAGCTTGCCCATCGCTTCCAGGGTGTAAAACATGCGTTGCTGAGGTTCAAAGTCGTCGCGAAAGCGCACCGGCACGCGGCGCACCACGACGTCTTTGGGAATGGTTTTGAGCCATTGGGCAAAGCGCGGCTCAAAGGCATTGCAATGTGGGCAGCTGTACCAAAAAAACTCGATCACCTCGATCTTGCCGTCATTGGATTCGGCCGGCACCCGTTTGTCCAAGGTGACGTACTCGATGCCTTCTTGCGGCGCAGGCCGCGCTGGGGCGGGCCCTTGTGCCAGGCCCCAAATGGGCAATCCAGCGGCAGCGGCCAGGGTGAAATCACGGCGTTTCATGGGTCAGTCCTCTTTGGTTCAAGTGGGGTTGATTGTCAGCGCTGCACACGCACCAACGCAGCGTCAATTTTGGCGCCATCAAGTTTTTTCTTGGCAGTTTCGGCTTCTTCTTTGGCTTCAAATGGGCCCAAGCGCACGCGGTAAACGGTGCGCCCGTCTTGTTCGCGCTCGCTGATCGCAGACTCCATGCCCTTGAGCGCCAGCTTGGCCTTTTGAGCCTGCGCCTCTGGCTCGCTGCGGTAAGCACCGGCTTGGACAAAATACAAAAAGGGATCGGCACCGGCCTTGGCGCGGGCCAAGTCGCCCAAGGGGTCATCTGACTTTTTGTCGTCGCCCGCCGCAGGGGCCGCATCGTTGGGCTCGCTGGGCGCCGCAGGCTTGGCCGGGTTCTTGCCGTAGAGCGGGGCATTGGGGTCCCAGTCTTTGTTCTTCTTTTCTTCGGCCGCGTCTTGCTCGGCGCTGCGGCTTTGGGCCTTGTTCATGAACGGAATGGGCACCTTGGTCACATAAACAGCCACCACCAAGGCCACGGCCAAGCCCACGACCAAACCCAAAATAAATCCCAGCAGTGTGCCGCCTTGTTGATGCCTCATGTGCCCTGTCCTTACATGCTGGTGGGGGCGGAGACGCCCAACACCTGCAAACCATTGTGCAACACCTGCGCTGTGGCCGCGGCCAATGCCAAGCGGGCTTGGCGCAAAGGTATCTCGTCGACCCAAATGCGCTCGGCGTCGTAATAGCTGTGGTAGCTCGCGGCCAACTCACGCAGGTAAAAAGTCACGTCGTGGGGCGCAAAGTCGCGCGCCGCCGCGCTGAGCATCTCAGGGTATTGGGCCAGCTTGAGCATCAAGGACTGGGCCGGGGGGCTGGCCAAGGGCGACAAGTCCACGGCTTGCAAGTGCGCCATGGCTTGGGCCACGCCCGCTTGGCGTTGGGCTTCGTCCAAGGCACGGCGCTGGGCCTCCTCGGGCCAATCTTGGCGCAACAACACCGAGCAAATGCGCGCGTGCGCATACTGCACGTAATACACCGGGTTCTCGTTGTTTTGCGCCAAGGCCAGGTCGATGTCGAACACGTATTCGGTATCGGGTTTGCGGCTGAGCAAAAAAAACCGCACCGCGTCTTTGCTGGTCCACTCGATCAAATCGCGCAAAGTGACGTAACTGCCCGCGCGTTTGGAAATCTTCACTTCCTCGCCACCGCGCATGACA
>CANJUS010000056.1:0-7217 GCA_947477505.1 Comamonadaceae bacterium
AGCCCCACAGCAGGACGAATTCATAGCCCTTGTTCAACCATGAAAACCCGTTGGGGAGGTATTGGGTGAAAAAAATCACCGCCATTTCTATCGTGATGGCTGCCGCAAAAAATCGGGTGAACAAGCCCAGGGCCAGGCTGATACCGCCAAAAAATTCAACAAATATCAGCAAATACACCACTGCCAAGGCAGGTTCGAAGCCCAGTTTTTCAAATACCGGGGCGACCACCTCTGGTCCTTTGGCGATCTTGCCCCAGCCATGGACGGCCAAGATCAATCCCGTGGCACAACGGATGAGCGGCCAAGACAAGGGGGTCAAAAGCTCATACACGGGCTCCAAGCGCGGTATCAGACGCCGCACCGGTTTGGCCTCGTCACTTCCATCGTTGAATTGGGTTGTATCGTTCATCTACAGCTGCTCCGATTGATTGGAATTAGTCAGTCGGTGATCATGCCTGACAAACCCGTGCCTGACACTGAGGGATTTACCCATGCGCGCGGCCTGCTTTTGGCGCAAAGCAGTGGCTGTGGATGACACCCAAGGTCAAGGTCTGTCACCACAGCTACTCCTGCGGGGCGGGTTGTCCATTTCCCGCCAAGGACTCTGGTCATAATGAAGCGCTTCAATCACACGGTTCAACCATGAAACACCTGACCATTTTGACCGGCGCGTCCCGTGGCATGGGCCTGGCCCTGGCCCAACAGTTGTGCCAGCGGCCACAAGCCACGCTGCTGTGCATTTCGCGCCAAACTTCGCCTGAACTCGACGCTTGGGCTGCGGCCCAAGGTGCCAACTTGGTGCAGTGGCGCGCCGATCTGGCCCAACCCATCCCAGTGGCTCAAAAAGTATTGGCTTGGTTGCAGCAACAAGACCCGTCGCAACTGGCCAGTGCCACCCTGATCAACAATGCCGGCGTGATTGGGCACCTGGGCCCCTTATCTCCTCAAGATGAACAGGTTTTGCAAGCCACATTGGCCATCAACTTGGAGGCCCCCATGCAGCTGACGGCGGCTTTTTTGAGCGCCACCCGTGCGTGGGCCATGTCGAAAAAGATATTGAACATTTCCTCCGGCTTGGGGCGACGCGCCATGGCCGGCAGCAGCATGTATTGCGCCAGCAAAGCGGGCATGGACCACTACAGCCGTTGCGTTGCCCTGGAAGAGGCAGACCTGCCGCATGGGGTGCGCATCGTGTCCTTGGCACCAGGGGTGATTGACACCGATATGCAAACTGATTTGCGCTCCGGAGACAAAAATCTGTTCCCAGAGCGCGATAATTTCGTCAACCTCAAGCAAACTGGTGCCTTGTCCAGTCCGGCTCAAGCCGCAGCCCGTGTCTTGTCTTATTTGGACCGGGCTGATTTTGGTGCCCAGCCTGTGGCCGATTCACGCGATGCGTGAGCCCATTCTTTGCAACATATATTCAGGAGATAAGCATGCGTGATGTGGTTGTTGTGAGTGCTGTTCGCACCGCCATCGGAACTTTTGGTGGCAGCCTCAAAGATATCCCGCCCACCGAGTTGGGTGCCACCGTGGTGCGTGAAGCCCTGTCTCGCGCCAAAGTCAGCGGCGCCGATGTGGGCCATGTGGTGTTTGGCCATGTGGTCAATACCGAGCCCAAAGACATGTACCTGTCGCGGGTGGCGGCCATCCAAGCGGGCTGCGGCCAAGAAACCCCCGCCTTCAACGTGAACCGCTTGTGCGGCTCGGGCCTGCAAGCCATCGTCTCGGCCGCCCAATCCATCCCAGTGGGAGACTGCAATATTGCCATTGGGGGTGGCGCTGAAAACATGAGCCGCGCACCCTTTGCCAGCTTGAACATGCGCTGGGGTTCGCGCATGGGCGACACCAAGATGGTGGACATGATGGTGGGGGCCTTGCACGACCCCTTTCAAACCATCCACATGGGGGTGACCGCAGAAAACATCGCCAAAAAATGGGGCATCACCCGAGAAACCCAAGATGCATTGGCGCTGGAAAGCCACTTGCGTGCCGAGCGGGCCACTGTGCAAGGCCGGTTCAAAGAGCAAATCGTGCCGGTGATGCTCAAAAGCCGCAAAGGCGAAGTGGCCTACGCCACCGACGAGCATTTCCGAACCGGTGCCACCGCAGAAGACTTTTCCAAATTAAAACCTGTGTTCATCAAAGAGAACGGCACCGTGACCGCGGGCAACGCATCGGGCATCAATGACGCCGCTGCGGCACTGGTCCTGATGGACGCCCAGTCGGCCAAGCAGCGTGGCCTTCAACCCATGGCTCGCCTGGTCGCCTATGCCCATGCGGGTGTGGACCCGGCTTACATGGGCATTGGTCCGGTTCCGGCCACCCAAAAAGCCCTGGCCAAAGCGGGCTTGAGCGTGGCCGATTTGGACGTGATTGAAGCCAATGAGGCTTTTGCCGCCCAGGCCTGCGCGGTCACCCGCGATTTGGGACTGGACCCGGCCAAGGTCAATCCCAATGGATCAGGTATTTCTTTGGGTCACCCCATCGGTGCCACCGGCGCGCTGATCACGGTCAAGGCATTGCATGAATTGCACCGCATCCAGGGCCGTTACGCCCTGGTGACCATGTGCATCGGCGGCGGCCAAGGCATTGCAGCCATCTTCGAGCGCGCCTAAAAATTTTTAAGCGGCGGCCCTACTGAAAACCCTTGCCATGAGGTTGCACCATGTCTGAGATCGTGATTGACGAGAAATACACCAGTCCCTGCGAACCCAGCTTGCACTGGGCCGATCATCTGGCCGTTGACATGGCTTCCATGGACGAGACCCATGTGGAATTTGTTGCATTGCTGGGCCAAGCACAAATGGCAACGGACGCCGAACTGATGGACCGCTACGAAGCCGTTCTAGAGCACACCCAAGACCACTTTGAGCGCGAAGACCGGTGGATGACCCAAACCCAGTTTGGACCCATGGGGTGCCACGCCCAACAGCACGACACCATCTTGCAGGTCATGCGCGAGGGCTTGCGCCGCGGTCGGGATTTGCAGCAACTGCCCTTGGTCAGGCAACTGCTGCACGAAGTGGGCATGTGGTTTGAACAGCACGCCCAAACCATGGACGCGGGGCTGGCCATGTACCTCAAAGCAGCCGAGTTTGACCCTGAAACCGGCATCATGGCCAAACCAGAGGCGGTCGCTTCAGCCCCTCAGTGCTGAGCCAAGCGTTCGCGGGCCAGTGCCGCGCCGGCCACCAAGGCTTGCAGCTTGGCCTGGGCAGTCTCTCGCCCCATGGGTGCCATGCCGCAGTTGGTGCACGGAAACAAATGTTCTTTGCGCACAAATTGCAAGGCACGCCCAATCGTGTCGGCCACCTCTTGCGCAGTCTCAATGGCATCGCTGGCCACATCGATCACGCCCACCAACACATCTTTGCCTTCTAGCAAAGCGATCAAGTCCATGGGCACATGCGAGTGCCAACATTCCAAGCTGATTTGGTCGATGCTGCTTTTGGCCAAGGCTGGAAACACTTTTTCATATTGACGCCATTCGTGGCCTAAGGTGTTTTTCCAATCCACGTTGGCCTGAATGCCATAGCCATAGCAAATGTGCACGGCCGTGGTGCAAGTCAGGCCTTGGGCGGCGCGTTCCAGGGCCTTGACACCCCAATCCGCCGCCTCTTCCATGTAAACATTGAAGGCGGGTTCATCGAATTGAATGATGTCGATGCCATCGGCTTGCAAGGCCAGCGCCTCTTGGTTGAGCAGTTCGGCAAACGCCATGGCCATGTTGATCCGCCCTGCCTGGCCCTCGCCGTAAAAACGATCGGCCACGGTATCCACAATGGTCATGGGACCAGGCAAGGTGAACTTGGTTTTGCGCGTGGTGTGGGCACGCAGCAGTTGTGCCTCCATCGCGTGGACCCGTCCCTTCAAGCGCAGTGGCGCGACCACTTGCGGCACCATGGCGTCGTAGCGGTTGTTGCGAATCCCCATCTTGACTTTGTTGGCAAAGTCAATGCCCTCGACTTGCTCCAAAAAGCCATGCACAAAGTGCTGCCGCGCTTGCTCGCCGTCGCCAATGATGTCCAGACCTGCATCCTCTTGGGCCTTGATCCACAGCAGCGTGGCATCTGCCTTGGCCTGGCGCAATGACTGCCCTTCTTGTTTCCATTGCGGCCAAAGTTTTTGGGTCTCGGCCAGCCATTCGGGTTTGGGCAAACTGCCTGCGATAGAGGTCAGAAACATCAGCGGTCTTTCACTACTTGGTGGAGGGTCAGGTCAGGGCAACGGCGGCCTCGGATGCGGGGGCAGCCTGCCCCCATGCAAACTCTTTGGCCAGCAACTCGTAAGAACGGCGTTGGTGGGCAGGGTCGTGGGTCCAGGTGATCACCACCACCTCGTCGATGTCCATGCGCTGCGCCAAGGCCCTGAGTTTGTTGGCCACCTGAGGCGCAGATCCCACCAAGGCATTGGCTTTGAGTTGCGCCAAGGCCAATTGTTCGGCGGGGCTGTACTCCCGCTCAGCCTGATCTGGGGGCAACACCGGGCCAATGCGCCCCAGGTTGCGGTCCATGCGCCAACGCGCCCGACTTTTGAACAAATGCCAGGCTTGCTCCTCGGTGTCTGCAGCCAACGCCCACACACAAACGGTGGCATGGGGTTGAGGGCGGTGTTCGTTGGGTTGGTAATTTTGCCGATACAAGTCCAATGCCGTCTCTAGGCCTTGGCCCTCGGTGATGAAATAGGCGAACGCGTAGGGCAAGCCCAGGTGTGCGGCCAACTGGGCCCCATAGTCAGAGCTGCCCAACATCCAAATATCGGGGTTGGTGTCACTGCTGGGATAGGCAAAAACCCCGTGCCCAGGGTGCCCGGCGGGCAACGGGGTGCCCGTGATCCAAGCTTGCAACTCCAATACTTGCTGAGGGAAACGCTCTGACGCATAGCGGTCGGGATTGAGCACTTGCGCGGTTCGACCGTCGCTGCCAGGGGCACGACCGACGCCCAAATCTATGCGCCCTGGCGCCAGGGCATTGAGCACCCTGAATTGGTCCGCCACTTTTAAGGCCGAGTAATGGGGCAGCATCACCCCAGCACTGCCAATGCGGATGCGCTGTGTGCGTGCCGCAATGGCGGCCATGAGGATTTCAGGCGCCGTACCCACAATGCTGGGGTGGCTGTGGTGCTCACTGACCCAAAAGCGCCGATAGCCCCAAGCTTCGCAGTGCTGGGCCAAAGCCAATGTGTTGCGCACCGCTTGGTCTTGAGACGAACCGGCCGCGGCGATGGACTGGTCAAGGACAGAGAGTTGGATCATGTGCCAAGCTTAGCGCAAGCGCAGGCCATTGCGGCTTAGATGCAGGAACAACCTGTTCTCAAGCAGGGCTGGTGTGGCGAGCGTTTTCGGCCTCTTGAAGGGTGCGCCACATGACCTTGCCACTGCCGCTTTTGGGCAAGGCGTCCATCAACTCGACCGATTTGGGGGCTTTGTAGACGGCCATGTGGTCTCTGCACCAAGACAACAGGTCCGATTCGCTGACCTGACCTCGGTGCGTTTGGCGCAGCACCACCACGGCTTTGACACTCTCACCCCGGTAAGGGTCCCGGGTGGCGATGATGCAAGCCTCCAAAATAGCCGGGTGCTGAAACATCAAAGCCTCCACTTCGGCCGGCCAAACCTTGAAGCCCGATGCGTTGATCATTCGTTTGAGTCGATCGGTGATGAAGAAATACCCCTCCTCATCCATCCGACCCAGGTCACCTGTGCGGAAAAATGTTTTGCCATCCAACTCGAAGAAAACCTTGGCGGTTTCATCGGGGCGTTTCCAGTAACCTTGAAAAACCTGCGGGCCGTGAACGACGATCTCCCCCGATTCGCCCACCGGTACTTCGGTCAAATGGATGGGGTCGACCACGCGGGCATCGGTGCTCATGAAGGGCACCCCCAAGCATTGCTGCTTGGGCCGATCCGGTGGGTTGGAGTGGGATGGCGCTGAGGTTTCTGTCAAACCATAACCTTCAATGTATTTCAATCCACACAGGTCTTGCAACCGCTGCGCCACAGCCTGCGGCATGGATGCACCACCCCCACCGATGTGAACCAAACTACCAAGGTCATATTGGTCTGCTTGGGGGCTGCCCAGCAAGTCAATCACCATGGTCGGGATATTGGTCCAATGGCTTACGCGGTGGCGTTGGATCAACCGTGCCGCCACTTCGCGGTTCCATCGTGGCATCAATACCAAGCTGGCCCCCAAATAAATGGCCGAGTGCATCACCGACACCATGCCCGTGATGTGGAACATGGGCACCACGCACAGACTGACGTTGTCGGGCGTGCCCATGCTCCAAAAGGCCGAAGCCATGGCGTTGTGCATCAGACTTTGGTGCAAATGAATGCACCCTTTGGGCAGCCCAGTGGTTCCGCTGGTGTAAGGCAAAACTGCCATGTCGGTGGCCGTCACCGTCAGGTTGGGCACTTGAGCATCACAAACAACAGCATTTACCCATGTGTGGACTTGACCGCTGCTGAGCCAAGGCAAGGGATGATGAACCAATAACCAGTCGCGCCAAGCGTCGGGCATGTCGGACTCGGGCATGACCAAGGGATCAAAACCATCGGTGTGCTGCGTCACCAACAGATGCTGCAGTTGCTGCGCATGGGGCAAGGCTTCACTGGCTTTCACCAAGTCGGGCGCCAAATCGGCCGAGGTGATGGCCATGCGGGCATCCGCATCGGCGATGTAATGTTGCAACTCTGTGCTGCGGTTCATGGGGTTGACCGGGACCACCACGGCGTTGGCCCTCAAAATGGCAAAGTGGGCCACCAACCATTGAGGGCAGTTTTGCATGTTGAGCAACACTCGGTCCCCGGCTTTGACCCCATTCAAGGCCAGCCATGCGGCAAGGCGTTCAGACTGTTGCAAGATTTGCCGATACGTCCAAGCCGTGCCCATGTAATGGACGGCATTTTTATCAGGGTATCTGTGGGCGCTGGTGGCCAAGTTGTCCCACAACGTGGTCGATGGCAAGCCAATAGACAACGGCAAACGTTGCGGCCAATGGGGGTGGTGCGAGCGGTTTCGAACATCGCCCGCATGGGGCAAATTCATGTGCATGGCAAGTTCACGTTGGACATGCCCAGAGCATAAAAGGGTTTCAGGTCCGGGTCATGGGTAAAACCCCCTGCCCGGCTGACAACCTGTTGGGTAAATCAAAATTCGCGCATGCGCGCCATGTCTTCTTGGCGCTTGGCCATTTGGCCCATGTTGATCAGC
>CANJUS010000057.1:0-7202 GCA_947477505.1 Comamonadaceae bacterium
CAAAGACTTGTCCCTGGAGCAGCCCAACTCGCCTGGCATTTTGTTGTCCCAAGAGCAGCCCTCGGTGGACATACAATTGGCCTTGGCCGCCGAAAACGTGGCCGATGGCGTGATTGAAGTCACCGTCACTGCCACCGTCACCACCAAAATCCAAGACAAAACCGTGTTTTTGGTCGAAGCCAAGCAGGCCGGTATGTTTGAGGTGCGCGGCATCCCCGAAGACCAAATGGGCCCGCTGGTGGGCATTGCCTGCCCACAAATCGTCTACCCCTACTTGCGCGGTAATGTGGCCGACGTGGTGCAGCGCGCAGGCTTTCCGCCGGTGCACCTGACCGAAATCAACTTCCAAGCCATGTACGAGCAGCAGGCCCAACAAACGGCGGCCAACCCTGCGGTTCAATGAGCGACTGACAGCGGCTTGAAAGCACGCCTGTGGTGAGCAACCCCAGCATGAAGGTGGCCGTTGTCGGCGCTGGTGCTTGGGGCACCGCACTGGCCATCAGCGCTGCTCAGCAGCACCAAGTGGTGCTGTGGGCGCGCAACCCGGCGCATGCCCAAACCTTGCTGCGCGAGCGAACCAACGCCCAGTACCTGCCTGGCGTGGCCTTGCCAGACACATTGCAAATCAGCCACCAACCCTTGCCCGAACTGCTGCCCGGTTTGGACTTGTTGGTGCTGGCCACGCCGGTGTCTGCGTTGCGCACGTTCTTGCAGGCCTTGGCACCACACCTGGGGCGCACGCCAGTGGCGTGGGTCTGCAAAGGATTTGCCCCTGAGGTGGGCGGCCCCTTGCCCCATGAGGTGGCCCATGCGGTCGACCCCCACTTGTGTGGGGGTGCTTTGAGCGGCCCCAGTTTTGCCATTGAAGTCGCTCGCGGTCAACCCACCGCCCTGGTGGCCGCCAGCGCCCATGATTGGGTGCGCGAGCGCATGGCGGCGGTGTTTCACAGCCCCAGCCTGCGCGTGTATGGCAACGACGACATCGTCGGCGTGGAGGTGGGCGGTGCGGTCAAAAACGTGCTGGCCATTGCCACCGGTTTGTGTGACGGCATGCAACTGGGCTTGAACGCCCGCGCCGCCTTGATCACCCGTGGTTTGGCAGAAATCTCCCGCTTGGGTCAGGCCTTGGGCGCCCGCGCCGACACCTTCATGGGCTTGAGCGGCTTGGGCGACTTGGTGCTCACCGCCACCGGCGACCTGAGCCGCAACCGCCAAGTGGGCATGGCCCTGGCCCAAGGGCAAACCTTGCCCGCCATCTTGCAGTCACTGGGCCATGTGGCCGAGGGTGTTTACAGCGCCCAAACCGTGGTGCAACGCGCCCAGCAGTTGGGTGTGGACATGCCCATCGCGCAAGCGGTGGTGGCGGTATTGCTTGGCCACACCTCGCCACAGCAAGCAGTAGCGGCGTTGATGGGGCGTGGGGCCAAGGGCGAATAAGCGCTTTTCGCTGATGCTCATGTGAAGAACCGACGCGGTGTTTTTGAATACCTGCTGGGCGGCTCCACCGATACCACCTTGCTCGACATTCGGGTGTTGGATGAGGTGACCAAAAGGTCAGTTTATGAGACGCAGAGCCGAAAAGCAGCGGCCAACAAGGTGTCGAACTGCCCGCATTGCGTCCTCGGGCACGATGCCACCAAGGACAAAATTTGGCCGCTATCTGACATGGACGCCGACCATGTATCGGCCTGGAGCAAGGGCGGGGGCACCCACATCAAAAATTGCCAGTTGCTTTGCAAGACGCCCCACCGCGCCAAGGGCAAGCGCTGATCAAACCTCCAGGTTATCAATCAAGCGCGTCGCACCCAGTTTCGCCGCTCCCAGCACCACCAGCGGGTCGCCGGCAAGCGGTGCTTGCAGGTCTTGGCGGCGCCGCACGGTGAGGTAGTCGGGCTGCCAGCCGCGCTGGCTTAAGGCTGCCATGGCTTGGGCTTCCAGTTGCGGCAATTGGCTGGGCAGTGCAGCGCCTGAGGCCAAGGCTGCTTGGCCAAGCTGTCGCAGGGCCAGCGACAGTTGCACCGCCTCGGCGCGCTCAGCCTCGCTCAGGTAGCCGTTGCGCGAACTCAGTGCCAAGCCGTCGGGGGCGCGGCAAGTGTCCACGCCGTTGATGTCGATGGGCAGGGCAAACTGGCGCACCATGTGGCGAACCACCATCAGTTGTTGGTAGTCTTTTTTGCCAAACACCGCCACGCCTTGTGCTTTGCCCGCAAACACGGCCATGAAGAGTTTCATCACCACCGTGCTCACACCAGTGAAAAACCCAGGCCTGAACTGACCCTCCAGCAGGTCGGCCAAGGCCGGGTCGGGTTGCACTTTGAAAGTTTGGGCCTGGGGGTATAGCTCGGTTTCGCGCGGAGCAAAAAGCACGTCGCAGCCCTGGGCCTGCAGCTTGGCGCAGTCGCCCTCCCAGGTGCGGGGGTAGCTGTCAAAGTCTTCGTGCGGCAAAAACTGCAAGCGGTTGACAAATATGCTGGCCACGCACAGGTCGCCCAAGCTTTTGGCGTGGCTGACCAAGGCCAAGTGACCGGCGTGCAAATTGCCCATGGTGGGCACAAAAGCCGGGCGCTGCGCCTGGCGCAGGTGTTGACGCAGTTCTTCGATGGTTTGGGCGATCAGCATGTTGCGAAGAGGGCGTCAGCGGGTGCAGCGGTCATGGGGTGGCCTCAAAAAGCCGGGGATTATGTGGGCGTGAAGCTCAGACGCACATAGATGGGGGCATAGACCTCGGCTTGGGTGACCTCGATCAAAGACTCTTTGGCCAACTCCAACACGGCTATAAAGGTCACCACCAGCACCGACATGCCTTGTCTGGCATCGAACAAGTCGCTGAACTCAACAAACTTGCGGCCTTGTAATTTTTTCAATACAAAGCTCATGTGCTCGCGCACGCTCAGTTCTTCGTGGGCGATTTTGTGGTGTTCGACCAAACGGGCGCGGCGCACGATGTCGGCCCATGCTTGGCGCAAGTCCACCACATCCACGTCAGGAAAGCGCGGTTGCAGCGATTGTTCTATGTAGACCTGGGCACGCAAAAAGTCGCGGCCAAACTGCGGCACTTCGTTGAGCCGCGCTGCGGCCAGTTTCATTTGCTCGTACTCGAGCAAGCGGCGCACCAACTCGGCACGCGGGTCTTCGGCTTCTTCGCCTTCGGCCACTTTCTTGGGCGGCAGCAACATGCGCGACTTGATCTCAATGAGCATGGCCGCCATCAGCAGGTACTCGGCCGCCAACTCCAGGTTGTGGGCGCGGATTTCGTCCACATAGGTCAGGTACTGGCGGGTCAGGGCCGCCATGGGGATGTCCAAGATGTTGAAGTTTTGCTTGCGAATCAGGTACAGCAGCAAGTCCAGCGGACCTTCAAAAGCCTCTAAAAACACCTCCAAGGCGTCGGGCGGTATGTACAGGTCGGTGGGCAACTTGAACAGCGGCTCACCATACAAGCGGGCCACGGCAATGTGGTCTACCACTTGGGGCATGGCTTGCATGGACGGGGGGTGATCGCTCGTCAAATCAAACCCGCCCGTGGCGTTGGCATGGGTGGGGTCGCCCAGCAAGTCCGTTTCTGCTGGGCCAGGAGCGGCGTTGTCGCTCACGCTTGCGGGTGGTAAACGTAGGGCTTTTGGGCCACCCGTGCGGCAGCAAACTCGGCCTGTGCTTGGCGGTCAACCGATTTGTCCCACAGCAAGGCGCGGCCAGCGCGTTGCTCGGCTTCCAGCGTGGGCTTGTTGGCCTTGAGTTGCTGGATGAACAAGGTGGTTTCAGAGGCGTAAGGGGGGCGGGCACACAAAGACATGACAGGGCGTCCTCAAGGGGAACCGCATTCTACCCACCCAGGGTTTTCAGGGCCTGGGCCCAGCTGGGGGACAGATTGTTGGGGCCCAGCTGCAGCAGCAGCCCAGTGCGGCCCAAAATGTCCTGCGCTTGCGGGTTCAAGCCGCACAGCAGCAAGCGGACATCGGTTTTTTGGCAACTGCACCACAGGCTGTGAAAGGCATCCGCGCCACTGGAGTCGATGTAAATCAACCCGCTGATGTCCAATACCAGCGCTTGTGCTGGCAAACTTTGGCCCAAGCGCTCTATCAAGTCCACCGCACCAAAAAACAAAGCCCCTTGCAAGCCCCACACCTGCACCTGCGGCGTTTGGTGCAGGGGCTCGCAGCGCGTCAGCCCAGAGATGCGGTAAACAAAGGTCAGGCAGGCGGCCAGCAAGCCCACTTCAATGGCCACGGTCAGATCCACCAGCACGGTGAGGGCAAACACCGCCAGCAAGGTGATGCGGTAAGGCCAGCGGAATTGGTTCAGGTGCGCAAAAGCCTTCCATTCGCCCATGTTCCAAGCGACAAACATGAGGATGGCGCTCAATACCCCCAGTGGAATATGAAACACCAAGGGTGCGGCCAGCAGCACCACCAACAACAATCCCAGCGCATGCACCATCCCCGCGACCGGGCTGCTGGCACCGTTTTTCGCATTGGTGACGGTTCGGGCAATGGTGCCGGTGGCCGGCATGCCCCCGACAAAGGGCATGGCCAGGTTGGCGATGCCTTGCGCCATCAGCTCTTGGTTGGGGTTGTGGCGGTCGTCAATCATGGTGTCGGCGACGCGGGCACACAGCAGGGATTCAATCGCCCCGAGCAAGGCCAAGGTGATGCTGGCGGGCAGCACGGCTTGCAATGCAGCCCAACTCAGTTGCGGCCACACCAACGGCGGCAAGCCCGAAGGAATGCCGCCAAAGCGACTGCCCAAGGTCTCCACCGGCCACGCGCTGAAGTAAGTGAAGACTGTCGCCAACACCAGCACCAGCATGGAGCCGGGCATCAGCCCCAGTCGCTTGGCCAGGCCTTCGGGCAGCAGGCGCGGCAGGCCAAATTGCCACACCACCAACACCAGCAAACTGCTGCCCGTCAGCGCCAAGGTGGCCGGGTTGGTTTGGCCCAGGTGTGACCCAATGACATCGAGCATGGCCCAGGCGTCGGCGGGCATGGTGCTGATGGGCAAGCCCAAAAAGTCTTTCAACTGCGACAGCGCAATCAGCACCGCAATGCCATTGGTAAAGCCAATCACCACGGCCACTGGAATGAAGCGGATCAGCACGCCCAAGCGCAACACGCCCATCAACAGCAACCACAGGCCCGACAGCAAGGTGGCCAGCAGCAACCCCCCCACGCCGTGCTGCAACACGATGCCGTAAACAATGACGATGAAGGCGCCTGCGGGGCCGCCAATTTGCACCCGGCTGCCGCCCAGCGCTGAAATGAGAAAGCCCGCCACGATGGCAGTGACCAGGCCCGCTTCGGGCTTCAAACCCGAGGCGATGGCAAACGCCATGGCCAAGGGCAGGGCCACCACGCTGACCGTCATGCCCGCGCCCAGGTCTTTGACAAAACGCTGGCGGTTGTAGCCGCGCAAAGCATCCACCAGTTTGGGTTTGAAGCTGAATTGAATGTTCATGGCGGTGTCCAGTTGTCAGGCCAGCGCAGTGTGCGCCCGGTGCTGGCACAAAAGGTGGTCACATCTTCGAGGTGGTCCAAGTCGGTGGTGTAGTGCGTGTTGTCCGTGGCAAACGGCAGCACCTGAGGCCGGTGGGCTTGCCGCCATTCCTTGCAACCAAAGTTGGCCCCTTGCGACAAGATGGCGTCTCGCGCTTGGGGGCTGAGCATCACTGGGTTGCCAGGATCGCCGTTCACCATGGGAAACACCATGTGCTTGTCCGCAGGTCTGGCGGCAAATGACCCAACCAGGGTCGTGATGTCGGTGGCGTTGAGCAAGGGTTGATCGGCCAGCATCATCAGCACAGCTTCAATGTCAGCTGGGGTGGCTTGCAAACCCAGGCGCTGCGAGGACACCAGGCCGTCGTCGGGGCGGGGGTTGTGCACGATGTGGATGTCCAAGCCCGTCAAAGTGGCGGCGATGTCCGAGGCGTAATGCCCCAGCACCACCGTCACTTGTGACGCACCCGCTTGCTGCAGGCTAAAGACATGGCGGCGAATGAGCGGCTCGCCGTCGAGCAGCAACAAGGACTTGGGCCTGTGGCCCATGCGAGAACCCGCACCGGCTGCGAGCAAGACCGCAGCCCAGTTCATCAATGAATCCGCATACCGGGCGTGGCGCCTGGCCAAGGTTTGAGCACGTGGATGCCGGGGTGGGCTTTCTCGTCGGCGTGGGAAGCCGCCAACACCATGCCCTCGGAGACGCCGAATTTCATCTTGCGCGGTGCCAGGTTGGCCACCATGACGGTGAGCTGGCCCACCAGGTCTTCGGGCTTGTAGACGCTGGCGATGCCCGAGAAGACATTGCGGGTGCGGCCCTCGCCCACGTCCAGCGTCAGGCGCAAGAGTTTGGTGCTGCCTTCCACGGCTTCGCAGTTGACGATCAAGGCGATGCGCAAATCGACTTTGGCAAAGTCGTCGATGGAAATGGTGTCCGCGATGGGCTCGCCGCCAGGAACAGATAAATTGGGGTCAGAGCCCGAGTTTTCCTTCGGAAAATCGGTATCTGACCCCAATTTATCTGGCTCAAACAAAGCTTCCAGCATCTTGGGGTCCACGCGTTGCATCAGGTGTTGGTAGACACCAATGCCGTGACCGGCACCCATGCGCTGGTCGCGTTGGTCAAATTGCAAGGGCGCAATCTGCAGAAATGCCTCCACCTGGCCCACCAAGGCGGGCAGCACGGGTTTGAGGGCCAAACTCAGCAAGCGAAACGCTTCGATGCAGGTGCTGCACACGTCTTGCAAACGGGCGTCTTGGCCCTCTAACTTGGCGAGTTCCCAGGGCTTGTTGGCGTCCACGTACTCGTTCACCCTGTCTGCCAAGGCCATGATGTCGCGCAAGGCCTTGGCATAGTCACGGGCGTCGTACAAGGCTTCAATGGCGGGCAGCCCGGCATGCAACTGTGCCAGCAGGGCTTCGCCATCCGCGCTGACCGCGCCCAGCTTGCCGCCAAAGCGCTTGGCAATGAAGCCCGCCGCACGGGAAGCGATGTTGATGTATTTGCCCACCAAATCCGAGTTGACCCGCGCCATGAAGTCCTCGGCGTTGAAGTCGATGTCTTCGTTGCGGCCATTGAGTTTGGCGGCCAGGTAGTAGCGCAGCCACTCGGGGTTCATGCCCAGCTCCAAGTACTTCAAGGGGTTCAGGCCCGTGCCACGGCTTTTGCTCATTTTTTCGCCGTTGTTCACGGTGAGAAAGCCGTGGACATAC
>CANJUS010000058.1:0-7049 GCA_947477505.1 Comamonadaceae bacterium
ATGGTTCGCCTGGCCAGAGTGCATCCTCATAGCGCCCAAACAAAGGCAAACGTTCTTGTACAAAACGCTGCAGTGCGTGCAGGGCCTGATCGCGGGTGACGGGCCATGCAAAGCTGTCCAAGCTGCCCGGGTGATGGGCAAATCGCTGCTGAACCAAGCCCATCACCTCGCTTGTGATGGCGTCGGGTGCAAAGCTGGTGCGTGGCGGCAAAGTGCCAGGCCCATGGCGACCAAATGTCTCACGGTTGTCGGCATCAAAGTTCCACTGACCCCCCGCAGGTTGACCGTCGTCCATCAAGATGCCAAAGCGCTGGCGCAGTTCGCGGTAGAAGAACTCCAACCGCAGTGACTTGCGGCCTTTGGCATGGGCCGAAAAATCTGCCACTGTGGTGAAAAAATGGCGATCATCACGCACCTCAAAATCGCAACCCGCCGCTTTGACCGTGGCCTTGATGGATTGCCACAATCGGTGATCGCCTGGCGCGGTCATGACGACTTTTTGCGGAACCAGGGTCGTGAGATCGGCTCTCAATAGATCGGCCAGGCTGGCCACTTCACACCGATCAGCAATGGCGTTGAGCCGGTGATAGAGAACGGGCCTCTCCAATGCTTCTAAAGCAAGCGCAAAGTGGCGCATGGCACTGATGAACATCACACAGCGTTGCTTGCTGGAC
Source organism: Comamonadaceae bacterium (assembly GCA_947477505.1). GTDB lineage: Bacteria > Pseudomonadota > Gammaproteobacteria > Burkholderiales > Burkholderiaceae_C > Limnohabitans. Next base: position 675 of record CANJUS010000058.1, read on the forward strand.
CAAACATGGGTGGATTCTTCTGACACCTCTGCCATCCACACAAGATCGTGTTGTGGGTCAAAGCCATCGAAGGCCGAGGCATCTGTGTCCAATTGGTCGCCAAGCACCAACACCAAATGCCTCGGTCGCAGTGGTGTTTTCATTTGATTCATGGGTGAAAAGTGTGTCAACCCATTATGGGCCGAAAGATATTTCACGTTCTGTCAGAAACGTCGATTTAATTCGTTCGTGTTACCGGGCCTTGCGATAAAGTGGCGACTTTGCAAAATAAAAGAAAACACAACATGCACGCCACAGAAATTGACCCAACGCTGCCCAGATGGAAGCAAAACATTGAACGCGCCATCCATCACCCCACGGTGCAACATGCCATCGTTTTTTTGATCGTTCTCAATGCGGCTTTGTTGGGCTTAGAAACCAGCCCTGCCATCGTGGAGGCATTTGGTGCCGAGATGGCATTTTTGGACCATGCGATTTTGGCCGTGTTCATCTTGGAGTTGGTTCTGCTCATGATCGCGCGGGGTTTGAAATTTTTCACCGACCCATGGTGCGTGTTTGATTTTGTGGTGGTCGGCATTGCCGTGATACCGGCCACCGAGTCTTTCTCGGTGTTGCGGGCATTGCGTGTGCTGCGTGTGCTGCGCTTGATCAACAAGGTGGAGAGCATGCGCAAAGTGGTGGCAGGCTTGCTCAATTCGCTGCCCAGCTTGGCATCGGTGGCGGGCTTGACCTTGATCATTTTTTATGTTTTTTCGGTCATGGCCACCAACTTGTTTGGCCATGAATTCCCCGATTTGTTTGGCAGCATGGGAGACAGTGCGTTCACCCTGTTTCAGGTCATGACCTTGGAGAGCTGGTCCGAAGGCGTGGCGCGGCCGATCATGGCCAAAGTGCCTTATGCCTGGGTATTTTTCTTGTTGTTCATCTTGATCGCAACCTTCATCGTGATCAATTTGTTCATTGCGGTCATCGTGGACTCTTTGAACAACGTGGAGAAAGAAACACAGAGCATCCCCAACTCAGGCGATGGCACGCACTCGGAGTTGGCTGCCATGCGCCTGAAAGTGGATGAGCAAGCCCAACAATTGACCGAGATCAAGGCCATGCTGCAAGCGCAGTTGGCACGATCACAAACTGGGCCTGGCTAAAAGGGGGCCGACCAAGGGTATGCTGTGCCGATGGGCCCGTTCCGATTTTGGAGATGCGAGCCCTCTGTTGTGAAAAGGCCAGCTTGATGATCGAGACGGACACCACGCAGCACGACTATTGGCCTACCTGCGGCCATTCCCTTTTGCGCGAGAACGGGCAGGGGCATTTGGTGGTCACCGACGACTTCTTGCGCTGGTTGCTGCAGCGCCCAGAGTTGGCACCGATTGCAGCGTCTTGCCCGCAAGAGTTGGCACTGCATGACCGGTTGATCAATCAGCCGCGCAGTGTGATCTCTGAAGCGGACTTGGCTACTTTGCGCGACCGCGATGCCGCCGAAAACTACGCCGTGTGGTCCCGCTTTCGTGCACGCTTGCTGGCCAAGCCCAGCTTGGAGGCCAGCTATTTGGCCTTGTTTCAAGGGCAGGGCGTGGATGTGCCACCGTTGTTGGTGCAGCAACTCACCCAAGTTTTATTGCGCCACATCTTGGGCACCGCCGCAACACCTTTGCAGGTGCGAGTGGCCGAAATGCTGTTTCGTGTGCAATCCATATCGGTTCAAGAAGACGGCTCAGTGATGGCGGCAGACCGCGAAACCGTGGAGCGCTTTGCGACCACTGGGGGCTTTGGTTCTTTGGGCGAGTGGTTGCAGCAAGGTGGCGCAACGTTGCGCACCGTAGAGCTCGATGTGCTCCATGCCGATAACGCGCACGCCTATTGGGCGCGCAGCGAGTCTTTTGATTGGGTGGTGTGCATGAACCGCGGCGAGCCTGCCCTGGATGCCTTGTGCGACGTACTCAAGAAATGGGTGGCTCATTTTTTGGGTGCGCAAGTGCGCATCCAAACCGAGACAGAAATCGAAGACGATCAATGGGTGTGGCACACCGGTTTGGATGCACAGTCCAGTGCGATATTGAATGCCCTGTACCAAGGGCAAGACGTGGCCACCGAGCAAATGCAGCGCATGATGTGTTTGTTCAAACTCGATTTCGAGTCGCCCCAAGACATGCGGGCCGATTTGCAAGGCAAGCCAGTGTATTTGGGCATGGCGGTGGACGAGCGCAAATGCTTGCAACTCAAGCCACAAAACCTACTGATCAATTTGCCCCTGGCCCAACGCTCATGAGCGTCATCGGGCCACTGCGCTCCCAACTGCCAATGGCTACACTCGTTATCCAACATGACAACAGCGAAGCTCCCCCTTGTCCGAAGCGTTTTAATGGCCGCCTTGCTGGGGTGGGGCGGGGGCGTGGCCCATGCAGCCGAGGTCATGGTGGCCGCGGCATCGAACTTCATGCTGCCCATGAAGCAAATCGCACAGGCGTTTCAGCAAAAAACCGGTCACCAGGCGGTGATCTCTTTTGGTGCCAGCGGTCAGTTGGTGGCGCAAATACAGAATGGGGCGCCCTTCCAGGTGCTGCTATCTGCCGATGTCGCCTTGCCCTTGCATTTGGTCAACTTGGGGTTGGCCGTGCCAGACACAGCGTTCACCTATGCCATTGGTCAGTTGGTGCTGTGGAGCGCAGACCCCAAGTTGGTGGACAGCCAAGGTGAGGTGTTGCGCAAAGCGTCGTTTCAGCGGATTGCACGTGCCAACCCCAAGCTCGCGCCTTATGGTGCGGCGGCTGTGCAGGTGGTTGAGCGCATGGGCTTGCAGGCAGCTTTGCAGCACAAATGGATACAAGGTGAAAACATCAATCAAACCCATCAATTTGTCGCTTCGGGCAATGCCGATTTGGGGTTTGTGGCTTTGTCCCAGGTGGGCGCTTCTGCGTCCAATGCAACAGGGTCCATGTGGCTGGTTCCCAGCAGTTGGCACGACCCCTTGCGTCAAAACGCCGTGCTGCTGAGCAAGGGCAAAGACCATGTCGCTGCCATCGCCTTGATGGCTTTTTTGAAAACACCAACAGCCCGCGACATCATCGTCAAAGCAGGCTATCGATTGGCGCCACCATGATGGGAGCTTCATTGGCGGATGCTTCATCGGCATGGAATGCCGTGATCTTGACAGTGCAGCTGGCCACTGTGACCACGGTTTTGTTGTTGTGTCTGGCCACCCCTTTGGCATGGTGGCTGTCGCAAACCAGTTCGCGTTGGCGTGCGCCCATCTTGGCCTTTGTCACTTTGCCTTTGGTGCTGCCCCCGACGGTGTTGGGCTTTTACATGTTGGTGGCCATGGGGCCGCAGGGTTGGCTGGGCCAGTGGACCCAATCCATGGGGTGGGGCTTGCTGTCGTTTACTTTCACGGGCTTGGTGCTGGGCTCTATGGTGTTTTCTTTGCCCTTTGCGGTGCAGCCCTTGCAGCATTCATTTGAGTCGGTCGGCCAACGACCGATGGAAGTGGCGGCCACCTTGGGGGCGCGGCCCGTGGATGCTTTCTTTACAGTGGCTTTGCCACTGGCGCGCCCAGGCTTGATCACGGCGGCCATTTTGACCTTTGCCCACACGGTGGGTGAGTTTGGCGTGGTGCTCATGATCGGTGGCAATGTGCCGGGTCAAACGCGTGTGCTGTCAACGCAAATATATGGCCATGTGGAAGCCATGGAATACGCCCAAGCCCATGCATTGGCAGCAGGGATGCTGGTGTTTTCGTTCGTGGTGTTGTTCACTTTGGCAACGGTCAAACGGCGCTGGCCTGGGGTGGGTGCTGGCGCATGAACCGCATTCAACTCAGCTTGCAGCGGGCACAATTTTCGTTGCAACTCGATGTGCAGTTGCCAGACCAGGGCATCACCGTCATATTGGGGGCGTCGGGCGCGGGCAAAACCAGTTTATTGCGTTGTGTGGCTGGGTTGGATCGGGCAGACCAGGCGCGCATTGAAATGGGTGGTGTGCTGTGGCAAGACGACCAGCAAGGTGTTTTTGTGCCCACTTGGCAAAGAGCGCTCGGATATGTGTTCCAAGAGGCCAGCTTGTTGCCGCATTTGACGGTGAAACAAAACCTCACCTACGGGTTGAAACGCATTGGCAGTCGCACACCGATGCACAGCTTGGCACAGGCCATTGAGTTGCTGGGCATTGGCCATTTATTGGAGCGGTCCCCTGCGGGCTTGTCTGGCGGCGAGCGCCAGCGGGTTGCCTTGGCCCGTGCGCTGGCCAGTCAGCCACGCATCTTGCTGCTGGACGAACCCATGGCCTCGTTGGATGCGGCGCGGCGGCAAGAGATCTTGCCTTGGTTAGAAAAAATGCGCGATGAATTGCATTTGCCAATGTTGTATGTGACCCATGCTGCCAATGAAGCCGCTCGATTGGGCGCGCACATGTTGGTGCTCGAGCACGGTCAGGTCCAAGCGCAGGGCACGGTGTCTGAGGTGTTTGCCAACATCCACCAGCCCCTGGGGGCAGGCGAAGACATGGGCGCTTTGTTGCAAGGCACCTTGGTGGAGCGCCATGCCGATTGGCATTTGTGCCGCATCGCGTTTGATGGCGGTGAACTGTGGTTGCGCGACAGCGGCTTGGCTGTGGGTGAGTCGGTGCGCATGCGTGTGTTGGCCCGCGACGTCAGCATTGCCACTGTGGCGCCGCAACACACCAGCATCCAAAATCTGCTCAGTGCAGTGATTGAAGCCGTGGCCGATGACGATCACCCGTCTCAGGTGTTGGTGCGTTTGCGCGTTGGCCCCTCGGCCGTGCTGTCGCGCATCACCCAACGCGCTTGGGCGCAACTGCGATTGCAAGTAGGACAACAGGTTTTTTTGCAAGTCAAAACTGTGGCCCTGGTGGCTTGAACGGATGGCTCGCAGCACCTGGCAGGCCATGGCGATAATGCGGCCTCGCTCCAACCCATGCCGACATTTGCCCTCTCTAATTGATTGATCTCCATGCCACAAGTTGACACCCAGGCCTTAGCGCAACTCACCCAGCAATTGATGCAGGCCAAAGGCATGTCTGGCAGCGACGCGGCAGTGGTGGCCTCTTCGTTGCAATGGGCCGATGAACGTGGCATTGCTTCGCATGGGGTGGCTTTTTTACCGCGCTATCTGCAAATGATCGATGAGGGGCACCTCGATGTGCATGCCCGCCCCGAGCGGGTGCACGCCACGCCTGCCATCGTGGATGCCAAGCAGGCTGCGGGTGCAGTGGGCATGGTGTTTGCCATGCAAGAGGCCTTGCGCGAAGTTGAGCGCATGGGCTCGGTCAACTTGTGGGTGAGCCACTTGACCCATGCGGGTGCCATGGGTCAGTTCGTGCAAACCGCGGCCGAGCAAGGCTGCATGGCCATGTTGTTTGTGGCCGGACCACCGCTGATGGCCTACCACGGTGCGGCCAAGGCGGGGGCCACCACCGGACCGTTGGCCATGGCCGTGCCTGGCCCCGATGGCGAACCGATTGTGTTTGACATGGCCACCAGTGAAATATCTTTTGCGCGCATGCGCCGTGCACGCGCACAAGGCGCGGTGCTGCCCATGAATGCGGCTTTGGATGCCCAAGGGGCTGTCACCACCGATGCCAGCCAAGCCGTCACGCCCTTGCCGATGGCCGGTGCCAAAGGCTCGGGGATGGCCTTGATGTTTGAGTTGATGACCAGTTTGGCGGTGGGCAACCCGGTGGTGGCACCCCATTTGCGTGCCACCAGCGCCAGTGAAAAACGCCACACCCAAAACGCCATGATCATGCTGGCGCGTGTGGACGCCTTTCCATCCGGTGCGGGCTTTGTCGACCAAGTGCGCGTGCTGCGCGACACTTTAAAGGCCATGCCCAAGGCGCAAGGGGCGGGGCAAATTCACATGCCCGGTGAGCGCAGGCTTGCGCATTGGCACACCAGCCAACAGCAAGGGGTGGCGGTGGACAATCCGGTGTGGCAGGCCTTGGGTGAATTGGCCCAGGCGCACGGATTGACCTTGCCGTCTACTCGACCGTGATGTTGCGGTCTTTGATGACCTTGCCCCAGCGCTGGCTTTCTTTGGCCAGCCAATCGGCGAACTCGGCTTGGGTGTTGCCCACCACCTCCACACCCTGACCAGCGAGCTTTTCGCGCACATCGGGGCTGGCCAAGGCCTTCATCAGTGCCGCATGCAATTTATCGAGGATGGGTTTGGGCGTGCCCGCGGGCGCGATCATCCCAGTCCATGATTGGGCTTCAAAGCCGGGCAAGGTATCGGCAATCGGTGCCACGGTATTGATTTGGGGTGATCGGTTGGGCGACGACACCCCCAGCGCCAACAACTTTCCTGTTTGCACATGTGGCAGCACCAAGGCCATGGAGGCGATCATGCCGGTGACTTGCCC
>CANJUS010000059.1:0-6977 GCA_947477505.1 Comamonadaceae bacterium
CCGGACCATTGAAATTGGAGTCTCTGTATGCTCAACGATGACCAAAATCGTCAGCTCACCCAAGTGGGTGCTGGAACCCCGATGGGCGGGTTGTTGCGCCGCTATTGGATGCCCATTGCGGGGGTGTCTGAATTTGACCAACAAAGCATCAAGGCCATGCGATTGTTGGGCGAAGACTTGGTGTTGTACAAAGATTTGAGTGGCACTTATGGGCTGGTGGATCGCCAATGCGCCCACCGGCGCGCCGACCTGAGTTATGGCATGGTGGAGGCCCAGGGCGTGCGCTGCAATTACCACGGTTGGAACTTCTCCGAAACCGGCCAATGCATTGCCCAACCTTACGAAGACACCGCTCACCCCGAACGCAACGCCAAAGACCGCATTCGCATCAAAGCTTACCCGGTGCAGGTCAAAGGCGGCATGCTGTGGACCTATATGGGGCCACAACCTGCGCCTTTGTTGCCGGACTGGGAAGCGTTTTCTTGGCCCAATGGTTTTAGCCAAGTGGTGATCACGGAAATCCCCTGCAACTGGTTTCAGTGCCAAGAAAACTCGATCGATCCTGTGCACTTTGAGTGGATGCACGAAAACTGGGGCAACCGTTTGCGCACCGGCAGCACCGCTTTGGGTCCGACCCACTTGAAACTGGCCTTTGACGAGTTTGAATACGGCTTTACTTATCGGCGTGTCAAGCAAGACAGCGATGAACTCAACGAGGCGTGGACCATAGGTCGCGTGTGTTTATGGCCCAATGGTTTTTTCTTGGGGGAGCATTTTGAATGGCGTGTGCCCATTGACGACCAAAATACCTTGAGCATCACCTGGAAATACACCCGTGTCCCGGCGGGCCGTGAACCTTATGTGCAAGACCAAATCCCAACTTGGTACGGCCCCCTCAAGGACGAGCAAGGCCGTTGGATCGACACCCACGTGATGAACCAAGACTTCATCGCCTGGGTCGGGCAAGGTGTGGTGGCCGACCGCAGCCAAGAGATGCTGGGTGCCAGTGACGGCGGTGTGGTGGCGATGCGGCGCCGGTTTTTTGATGAAATGACCCGCATTGCGGCGGGTGGGGAGGCCAAAGGCACCTTGCGCGACCCGACCCAAAATGAGCAATTGGTATTGCCCATGATGGATCGCAAAGAGTTGCTGCAAGCCCATTCGGTAGAGCAAATCATGGCCAATCCGCGCTTGAAAATTTTGTACACCACCTACCCATTTCAAGCCGGGCAACCCGAGTCGGTTCGACGGGCGTTTTCTGATGCCATGGGCATCGAAGCCACCACCTTTGATGGCATTGTCTTGCGCCGCAGCACTGAAAAAGAGTTGCCATGAAGAAGCACGGGGAGAGAATTGGTGTAATCTGCGCCGGTCTGTGCCCGCGCCCAGCCTGGCACTGTCAGCCCTGGGGTCAAGTGCTGGGTCGGCCATGTTTTTATAACCAGGATGAACAATGAAAACTTTTTTCAAAACCCTATCTCTGGCCTTGGCCTGCTGGGTGCCTGTGTTTTCCCAGGCACAGGAGTACCCCACCAAGCCGGTCAAAATTTTGGTCGGCTACGTGGCCGGGGGCAGCCCCGACTTTGTGGCCCGGGCTTTGGCGCAAAAGTTGAGTGATATTTTGGGACAACCCTTTGTGGTGGAAAACCGTCCCGGTGGCGGCGGGTTGACGGCCACCGCCCAATTGGTCAAGTTGCCCGCCGATGGCTACACCTTGATGTTGGGCGACACCAGTCAACTGGGCATTGCCCCCCATATTTTTAAAAGCCTGCCTTACGACACCTTCAAAGATTTGACGCCCATCTCTGGCCTGACCTACGAGCCTTTGTTGTTGGTGGCCAATGCCAAAACAGGCATTAAAACCTTGCAAGACCTGGTCAAGGAAGCCAAGGCCAACCCGGGCAAGGTCAATTACGGCTCATCCGGGGTGGGCAGCATCCACCACATATCCATGGAGGCATTCAAGGCCGATGCCGGCTTGGACATCACCCACATTCCCTACAAAGGCAGTGGTCAGTCGGTGCCAGCGGTGCTGGCGGGCGACGTGCCGATTTTGTTGACGGCTTTCACGGCTTCGGCCCCTCACATCCGTGCCGGCACCTTGAACTTGTTGGCCGTGACGGGGGGCAAGCGTTGGTCGCGTTTCCCCGACACGCCTTCGCTGGCAGAAATGGTCAAAGACTATGACTATCAGGCTGAGACGGGTGTCTTGGGCCCGGCAGGCATTCCACCGGCCATCGTGAGCAAGCTTCAAGCGGCCGTCAAACAAGCCACAGAGAGCCCCGACTTTGTGGCCAAGTTCAAAGAAACTGGCTTTTCCATCATCTACAGCAATGCCAACGAATACGGCGACATCATCAAAAAAAATGTCCGCAAGTACGAGCGTGCTGTCAAACTGGCCAACATCAAGTCTGAGTAAAGCCATGTTTGTGCCTGGCGAGGACTTCATCCGGGCATCGCGCCAGGCATGTTGACTGCTGAACAAAACGATCGATTGGTGCGTGTGGGGCCAGGCACCTCGATGGGGCAATTGCTGCGCCGTTATTGGATGCCCATTGCGGGTGTTTCCGAGTTTGACACCCTCAGCACCAAGGCCGTGCGCTTGATGGGCGAAGACCTGGTTTTATACAAAGACCTCAGCGGCCAGTTCGGGTTGGTGCAACGCCAATGCCCACACCGGCGTGCCGATTTGAGCCATGGCATGGTCGAGTCCGAGGGCTTGCGCTGCAATTACCACGGCTGGCAGTTCAATCACCAAGGTGCTTGTGTGCATCAACCCTTTGAGGACACCGCACACCCCGAGCGCAATGCCAAAGCGAGGGTTCAGCTCACGGCTTACCCGGTGCAAGCCAAGGGTGGCTTGTTGTGGGCATACATGGGCCCGCAGCCCGCTCCCTTGCTGCCCGACTGGGAGGCATTTTCTTGGGACAACGGCTTTACCCAGGTGGTGCTTTCTGAGGTGCCTTGCAATTGGTTTCAGTGCCAAGAAAATTCCATTGACCCGGTGCATTTCGAATGGATGCACGAAAACTGGGGCAACCGACAGCGCACCGGCGAGGTTCGGTTCGGCGCGACCCATTTGAAATTGGATTTCAAAGAATTCGAGCATGGATTTACCTACCACCGGGTCAAGCAAGACACCAGTGAAGTCGATCAGGCATGGACGGTTGGCCGTGTGTGCCTGTGGCCCAATGGTTTCTTTTTGGGTGAGCACTTTGAGTGGCGCGTGCCCATCGATGATGAAAACACCCTCAGTGTGACTTGGAAGTACACCCGGGTGCCGCGCGAGTGCGAACCTTATGTGCAAGCGTCCATCCCCACTTGGTGGGGGCCGGTGCAAGATGCGCAGGGCCGATGGATCGACACCCATGTGATGAACCAAGACTTTCTGGCCTGGGTGGGTCAGGGGCGCATTGCCGACCGAAGCCTAGAGCATCTGAGCGCCAGCGATCGCGGCATTGTCGCCATGCGACGGCGCTTTTTTGAAGAAATGGACATCGTGGCCCAAGGCGGTGAACCCAAAGCGGTTTTTCGTGATCCATCGCGCAATGTGCGCGTGCCCTTGCCCATGGTCTATGGCGATCAAATCACCCAAAGTCGCACCCGCGATGAAATATTGGCCCATCCGACCTTGAAGTTGTTTTACAGCGCCTATATTTTTCAGGCCGGTCAACCGCTGGCCGTTCGCGACATGGTGTCACACGCCCTGGGCATGGAGATGAAAGAGTTCGATGGTGTGGTGATACCGCGCAAAGCTTAGGAAACAAGACCATGAACATTGCCCATTGGTTAGCGCGCGCCGCACAACGTCACCCCCAAGCCCCCGCCTTGGCCTGGGGGCGTACCGTTTTGCACAACCATGCCGGCTTGGCCCGCCAGGTGTCTGCCATGGCCGCGGGGTTGGTGAACTTGGGCCTCAAGCCCGGGGACCGGGTCGGCTTGGTCATGCGCAACCACCCTGCGTATTGGGAGTCGTTGCTGTCCATCTGGCATGCTGGCTTGGTGGCTGTGCCCATCCATTCGCAGTTGCACCCCAAAGAGTTGGCATATATCTTTGCGGATGCAGGCACCCCCCTGGTGCTGGCACACCCCAGCACCCTCAGCGCATGTGAGCAAGCCGCTGCACTGTGCCCCACGGTGCGCCATGTGATCGATGTGGGGGCTGCGGCCTATCGACAACTGGCCCAGGCCAGCCCCATGGCCATGGTTGAACGCGTGCCATCGGATTTGGCATGGTTGTTTTATACCAGTGGCACCACTGGTCGACCCAAGGGGGTCATGTTGTCGCACCTAAATCTGATGGCCATGTGTGGGCATTACTTTGCCGATGTCGACACCATTGCGGTGCAAGACTGTGTGGTGCATGCCGCGCCCATGTCGCATGGCTCAGGTTTGTACACCTTGCCGCATTTGGCCCAGGCTGCGTGCAATGTGGTGCCAGAGTCAGGCGGGTTTGATGCCCAAGAGTTGTTTGACTTGGGGGCGCATTGGAGCGGTATCACGATGTTTGCCGCGCCCACCATGCTCAAGCGATTGGTGGAGTCACCCATCGACGACCCTTTCACAGGTCTGAAAACGATCGTGTACGGCGGTGGTCCCATGTACGTGGCTGACATTGAGGCCGCTTTGGCACGGTTTGGCCCACGCTTTGCCCAAATTTATGGCCAAGGTGAGTCGCCCATGACCATCACCGTCAGCACCAAGGCCATGCACCAAGACCACCATCACCCTCGACATGCGATGCGCCTGGCCTCGGTGGGTCGTCCCTTTCAGGGTTTGGAGGTGAAGGTGATGGATGCACAAGACCAACTGTTGCCCTTGGACGAAATTGGCGAAGTGTGTGTGCGCGGCCAAGTGGTCATGCAAGGCTATTGGCAAAACCCCAACGCCAGCGCACAGACCTTGCGCAACGGGTGGCTGCACACGGGCGACATGGGCAGCTTGGATGAAGAGGGCTATCTCACCCTCAAAGACCGAAGCAAAGATTTGATCATTTCTGGTGGCACCAACATTTATCCACGCGAAGTCGAAGAGGTGTTGCTGCTGCACCCAGACATATCAGAGGTTTCGGTGGTGGGCCAAGCCCATCCCGAATGGGGTGAAGAGGTGGTGGCCTTTGTGGTGCTGCGGCCCCATGCTTTGGTCGATCAAGCGCAAGCCTTGCATGCGCTGGACGCGCATTGCCTGGACCACATGGCGCGTTTCAAGCGACCCAAGCAATATCGCGTGCTCCAGCAACTTCCCAAAAACGAAACCGGTAAGGTCTTGAAGACCGAGTTGAGGCAACTGTTGAATGTTTAATTGGCCCTGGCGCGCATGGATGCCGCTGTTCATTACTTTGTTGATTCAAGCCCTGGTCACCATGGCTTTGCTGACTTTGCCCGTCATGGCCCCCGTGGTGGCCAAGGCCAATGGCATTTCGCCCACACTGGTGGGGGTTTATGTGTCCCTGTCTTATATCGGGGCCATCTTGGCCAGTTTGATGTCAGGTGCCACGGTGATTCGTTTTGGTCCCATCCGGGTCAGTCAGTTGGGGTTGTTGGTTTGTGCTTTGGGACTGGCCTTGTGTGCCGTACCGTGGCTGCCGTTGATGGTCGTGGGGGCCGTGTTGGTGGGCTTGGGCTATGGGCCGATGACGCCGGCCAGCTCACACCTGTTGGCGCGCTCCACACCGCCGCAGCAAATGTCGCTCGTTTTTTCACTGAAACAAACGGGCGTGCCTTTGGGTGGCATGCTGGCCGGGGCTGTGGTGCCTCCACTGTTGTTGTGGGTCGATTGGCAGGCTTCGTTGTTGATTGTTTCAGCGCTTTGTGTCTTGTGTGCGCTGTTGTCACAAACGCAACGCAATGATTTGGACAGCGATCGCCAGCCCCATCAAGTGCTGCGATGGGGCAATATCTTGCAACCGATACGCTTGGTTTTTTCACACCGCGCCTTGGCTACATTGGCGATTTGCTCGTTCATGTTCTCTGTGGTTCAAATGTCTTTGATGACCTATTTGGTCACGTATCTGCATGATGAACTGGTGTTCACCTTGGTCGGTGCAGGTTTGGCCATGACCTTGACCCAGTTTGGTGGTGTGATTGGCCGTGTGTTGTGGGGCTATGTGGCCGATCGGTGGGTCAAACCGCTGCGCATGCTCAGCTTGCTGGCGTTCACGATGTCATGCACGGCGGGTGCTTGTGCATTTTTCGGCCCAGACACCTCACCCATGTGGTTGTATGGTGTGTTGGGCTTGTTTGGGGCCACCGCCATAGGTTGGAACGGTGTCTACCTTTCAGAGGTGGCGCGGCAGGCCCCCAAAGGCATGGCCAGCATGGCCACGGGGGGAACCTTGGCCGTCACTTTTTTGGGCGTGGTGTTTGGCTCGCCCATCATTGGTTGGATATCGAACATCTCGGGAAGTTATCGCTCTGGTTTCTTGGCCTTGAGCGCTTTGGCCATGACTTGCTTTGCGCTGCTGACATGGTTGAGCAGGGCCAGAAGAAACTGAAACGCCAGCCCAGTTGACAACACCCACACAGGGGAGTTCACAGGTGGCGAAAAGGGGTCACTGCTCTTTTTTGAAGCCTATGGCTTTCAAGGGCTTGGACGATGTGGGCATGACCCTGCTGCATCTGGCGCAAATAGAGGCTTTTGAGGCACGTCAAATGCCGGGGCCGGCGAGCAGTCGTCAAATTGATGTGTGATACCTGGACCACTGGTTTTTTGTGGGCAATGAGACAAAAAAATACCCCATGAATGGGGCATTTGGCGGAGAGGGCGGGATTCGAACCCGCGGAGGGCTATTAACCCTCACACGCTTTCCAGGCGTGCGACTTAAACCGCTCATCCACCTCTCCGGAAGCATCAAATTGTAGCAGTGCTAAGCGGGTACACTTCGCGCCTATTTGACCCGCCCATCACCCGGCTTGACAGGAGTCGTGCATGAAGTTTCGTTTCCCCATCGTCATCATTGACGAGGATTTTCGCTCTGA
>CANJUS010000060.1:0-6874 GCA_947477505.1 Comamonadaceae bacterium
AGCTTGGGAATTTTCTTGAAAAACACCCGCAGTGGGCGGGCTGATTTTGTCCAAACCGTGACCCTGCCGGCCAAGTCAGGCCAAGCACCGCGCACCAAGCAATCAACGGGTTCTTTTGCGTTCATGCGTCCGCAGTATTTCAGGCTGGACTACCAAAAGCCGTTTGCCCAAGCCATCGTGGCCGATGGCAAAACGCTTTGGATTTACGACGCCGAGCTCAAACAAGCCACGGCCCGAGCGCAAGGGCAAGCCCTGGGTGCCACGCCGGTGGCGGTGATTGCCATGGCCAGCGATGTGAGCGCCTTGCAAAAAGATTTTCAACTCCAGTCCCTGCCCGATTTAGACGGTTTGCAGTGGGTGCAGGCCACACCGGTGTCCAAAGATGCGAGCATGCAGGCCATGCGCTTGGGGTTGCGGGTGCAAGGACCGCTTGTGCAGTTGGCGCGCTTGGAGATGGCTGACGCCATGGGCCAGCGTTCGGTGTTGGTCTTTGATCGCATCGAAACCAATCCATCAGGCTTGGGGCCATCGGGCTTTCAGTTCAGCCCACCCGCTGGCGCAGAAGTGCTCAGACCCTGACAGCTTTGACGCAAACGACCCCATGAGTGCCAACGCTGCGCACACCCCTCTGGCCGAACGCCTGCGCCCGCGCAGATTGGGCGAGGTGGTTGGCCAGCAACACATCTTGGGTGAGGGCATGGCGCTGCGGGTGGCCTTTGAATCTGGTCAACCGCACAGCTGTTTGTTGTGGGGGCCGCCTGGGGTGGGAAAGACCACCATCGCCAGGCTCATGGCCGACGCTTTTGACGCCCAGTTTTTGGCCATCAGCGCGGTCTTGGGTGGCGTGAAAGAAATACGTGAGGCGGTCGAGCAAGCGCAAGCGGCCCGCGATGGCTTGGAGAAGCGCCGCACCATCGTGTTTGTCGACGAGGTGCATCGGTTCAACAAAAGCCAGCAAGACGCTTTTTTGCCGCATGTCGAGTCAGGGTTGTTCACCTTCATCGGTGCGACCACCGAAAACCCATCGTTCGAGGTGAATTCGGCGCTCTTGTCGCGTGCTGCTGTCTATGTGCTGCAGCCATTGTCCGAGGAAGATTTGGCGCAGATCGTCGCCAAAGCCCGTGCCATTGACGCAGTGCCTGAACTCGAAGAGGCGGCGCAAAACCGCCTGATTGCCTATGCCGATGGCGACGCCCGTCGCTTGCTCAACACCCTGGAAACCCTGGCCGTGGCCGCACAGCGCGAAAAACTCGCTGTGGTGACCGATGCATGGCTCATGAAGGTGCTGGGTGAGCGCATGCGCCGCTACGACAAAGGTGGCGAGCAGTTTTACGACACCATCAGCGCCTTGCACAAGTCGGTGCGGGGCTCCGACCCCGATGCCGCGCTGTATTGGTTGGTGCGCATGCTCGATGGCGGTGCCGAGCCGAAATACATGGCTAGGCGCATGATCCGCATGGCCGCCGAGGACATTGGCTTGGCCGACCCCCGCGCCCTGCGCTTGGCCTTGGACGCCGCCGAGGTCTATGAGCGACTGGGCTCTCCTGAAGGCGAATTGGCGCTGGCCGAATGCATTGTGTATTTGGCCGTGGCGCCGAAATCAAACGCGGTTTACAAGGCCTACAACAGCGTGCGCAAACTCATCAAGGCCGATGGCACCCGCCCAGTTCCCTTGCATTTGCGCAATGCCCCAACCGCTTTAATGAAAGACCTGGACTACGGCAAAGCCTATCGTTATGCCCACGACGAGCCCGATGCGTTTGCCGCTGGCGAGAACTACTGGCCCGACGGCATGAAGCCACCCACGCTGTATGAACCCGTGGAGCGCGGTTTGGAAATCAAGATTGCCGAGAAAATGCGCTTGTTGCGCGATAAAAACGCCCAGGCCAAGCAGACAAAAAAATAACAGCTTGCGCACCGTGTCATCGCTCGGTCTGGCATGTTCTTCGTGTCTAGAATGGCCAGCCACGGTCAAGCCAGCTGGCTTTGGGCTACCCCCCGTTGGGTGAGTGCCGTGAAAGGGTCGGGCCGCGACCGCAACCAATCTGAAAAGGCCGAATGGATATTTTTCTGCAGCAAATCATCAACGGTTTGGTGATTGGAAGCATGTACGCCTTGGTGGCCTTGGGCTACACCATGGTGTACGGCATCATCAATCTCATCAACTTCGCCCATGGCGAGGTGTTGATGGTGGGGGCCATCACCAGTTGGACGGCCATCGGATGGATGCGCGAGGCGTCGCCAGACATGCATCCCGCTGTGGTGCTGCTGTTGGCTGTGTTGATCGCCTGTGTGGTCTGTGCAGCGTTGAACTTTGCCATCGAAAAAATCGCCTACCGCCCCCTGCGCAACGCCCCCAAATTGGCTCCGCTCATCACCGCCATTGGGGTCTCTATCTTGTTACAAACATTGGCCATGATCATTTGGAAGCCCAACTTCAAGCCGTACCCGACGCTCTTGCCGTCCGAACCCATGGCACTGGCCGGTGCGGTGGTGACCCCTACCCAGGTGATGATTTTGGGCGTTACCGCTGTCTCATTGGCCATATTGATGTGGGTGGTCAACGCCACCCGTTTGGGACGGGCCATGCGCGCCACTGCCGAAAACCCAAGGGTGGCAGCCCTGATGGGGGTCAAGCCCGATACCGTGATTTCTGCCACCTTCGTCATGGGGGCGGTGCTTGCAGCCATTGCGGGCGTGATGTGGGCGTCCAATTACGGCACGGTGCACCACCACATGGGTTTTTTACCTGGCTTGAAGGCCTTCACTGCGGCTGTTTTTGGCGGCATTGGTAACTTACCGGGGGCTGTGGTGGGTGGTTTGTTGCTCGGTTTGATCGAGTCCATCGGCTCGGGATACATCGGGGCGCTGACCGGCGGTATGTTCGGCAGCCAATACACCGACATCTTTGCGTTCTTGGTGCTCATCGCCATTTTGACCTTGCGTCCATCGGGTTTGCTCGGCGAGCGCGTGGCCGATCGGGCTTGAGGCACAGCCATGGGCATTCGCTTTCAATCCCAATCGAAGCTGATGGTGTGGGCCATGGTCTTGTTGGTGTTTCCCTTGGTCTTGCAAATTTTTGGCAATGCCTGGGTGCGCATTGCCGACATGTCGCTGCTGTATGTGATGCTGGCGCTGGGCTTGAATGTGGTGGTGGGTTACGCCGGTTTGCTCGATCTGGGCTATGTGGCCTTTTTTGCCCTGGGTGCTTATTTGTATGGCTTGCTCGCTTCACCGCATTTGCTCGAATCTTTCCCGGCACTCATGGCCTGGTTTCCCAATGGCTTGCACCTGAGCTTGTGGGCGGTCTTGCCCATGGCCGCTTTGCTGGCCGCTTTTGCTGGCGCTGTGCTGGGCGCACCCACCCTCAAACTGCGCGGCGACTACCTGGCCATTGTGACGCTGGGCTTTGGTGAAATCATCCGGGTGTTCATGAACAACCTGGACCAACCTGTCAACATCACCAACGGCCCCAAGGGGCTGGGCTCGATCGACGCCGTGTCGGTGTTGGGCCACCCCTTGTCCAAGCGGCTTGATTTGGGTTTCATGGAGCTGCCCTCGGTGACCCTGTATTACTACTTGTTCTTGGCCTTGGTCTTGGTCAGTGTGTTTGTTTGTCATCGCTTGGAGCGTTCGCGCATTGGGCGCGCTTGGATGGCCATTCGTGAAGACGAGGTTGCAGCCAAAGCCATGGGCATCTACACGCGCGACTTGAAGTTGCTGGCCTTTGCCATGGGAGCGAGTTTTGGCGGCGTCTCTGGGGCCATGTTTGCCGCATTTCAAGGTTTCATATCGCCTGAATCCTTCAGCCTGATGGAGTCGGTGATGATTGTGGCCATGGTGGTCTTGGGGGGGCTGGGGCATTTGCCCGGTGTGATCTTGGGCGCTGTCTTGCTGGCGGCATTGCCCGAGGTGCTGCGAATGGTGGCAGCCCCATTGCAAGACATCACAGGCGGGCGTTTTGACCCGGCCATCTTGCGCCAACTGCTGATCGCTGTGGCCATGATTGCCATCATGCTGTGGCGACCTCGTGGTTTGTGGCCCGCCCCCGAACACGGCCAGGCGGCGCCAGCGCAGAGGTTGCCATGAGTGAGGCGGTGCTCGATGTGCGCGGGGTGGGCAAGCGCTTTGGTGGCTTGCAGGCGCTGAGCGATGTGGACTTGCGCATTGAGCGCGGCCAGGTTTATGGCCTGATTGGCCCCAATGGGGCCGGCAAAACCACTTTTTTCAATGTCATCACCGGGCTGTACGCCCCCGACAGCGGTCAGTTTGAATTGGGTGGCAAGCCCTATCAACCCAGTGCGGTGCACAAAGTGGCCCAGGCGGGCATTGCCCGCACGTTTCAAAACATCCGTTTGTTTGCCGAGATGACCGCCTTAGAAAACGTGATGGTCGCGCGCCATTGCCGCACCCATGCGGGGGTGTGGGCGGCCATTTGGCGCGGTGCGCGTTTTCGCGCCGAAGAGGCCGACACCGCTGCGCGCGCCCAAGCTTTGCTCGATTACGTGGGCATTGGCAGTTACGCACCCTACAAAGCCCGCACCCTGAGCTATGGCGACCAGCGGCGCTTGGAAATCGCCCGTGCCTTGGCCACCGACCCTTTGTTGATCGCCCTGGACGAACCAGCGGCTGGCATGAATGCCACCGAAAAGCTGCAGCTGCGCGCCTTGATCGACAAAATTCGCAACGACCAGCGCACTGTCTTGTTGATTGAGCACGACGTCAAACTGGTCATGGGTTTGTGTGACCGCGTCACGGTGCTCGATCACGGTCAGCGCATTGCCGAAGGCACTCCGGCCCAGGTGCAGCGCGACCCGCAAGTGATTGAAGCCTATTTGGGCACCGGGGCCCATTGACATGACCCCCTTATCCAACGCTTCTTCCAACCCCAAGGCAGCGGTCTTGCAAGTCGAGCAATTGGCCTTGGCCTATGGCGGCATCCAAGCGGTCAAGGGCGTGGACTTGCAGGTTTTCCCAGGCGAGTTGGTCAGCCTGATTGGCTCCAATGGCGCAGGCAAAACCACAACGCTCAAAGCCATCACCGGGGGCATGCCGGCCCAAGCCGGTCGCATTTTGTACAAGGGCTGCGACATCGCAGGCCTTGGCGCGTGGGATTTGGTGCGCCAAGGTTTGTGCATGGTGCCCGAGGGGCGTGGCATTTTTGGCCGCATGACCATTTTGGAAAACCTGCAAATGGGCGCTTATGTCCGTGACGACACGGCCCTGGTCTCCAGTGATATCGAACGCATCTTCACCACCTTTCCCCGCCTCAAAGAGCGGCGCAGCCAATTGGCTGGCACCTTGTCGGGTGGCGAGCAGCAAATGCTGGCCATGGGGCGGGCCTTGATGGCACAACCGCAGTTGCTGCTGCTCGACGAGCCCTCCATGGGCTTGTCGCCGCTGATGGTGGACAAAATCTTCGAAGTCATCCAAAGTGTCGCTGCCCAAGGCATGACGGTGCTGCTGGTGGAGCAAAATGCGCGCAGGGCCTTGCAAATTGCCGACCGCGCCTATGTGATGGAGTCGGGCCTGATCACCTTGAGTGGCGCGGCCAAGCAGCTGTTGGACGACCCCAAAGTGCGGGCGGCCTATCTGGGTGAGTGATATCCAAGGAGACAACCATGCGCCATTTGCTGAGCCCACAAGATGTAGCTCAATACCAGGCCCAGGGCAGTTTGGTGCCCAACTATCGGCTGGAACCTGAAGTGCTGTCCAAAGTGCAAAACGCCTTGGAAACCCTGCTGCGCGACAACCCGGGTGTGCGCCCTGAAAAACTCGTCAGCGCCCACATCGAAGGCAAAAATGATGAAGGCGTGCGTGGCAGCCAAGCTTTTTTGGACTTGGCCATGCACCCGCCGATTGTGGACATGGTCGAGCAAATCATCGGGCCCGACATCGTGCTGTGGGGCTGCCATGTGTTTTGCAAACCCGCCAGCGAAGGCTACGAAACCCCTTGGCACCAAGACGGACACTATTGGCCCATCCGCCCACTGGCCACTTGCACGGTGTGGGTGGCGCTGGACCCCAGCACCCGCGCCAATGGTTGTTTGCGCGTGATCCCTGGCTCTCATCTGGGGAAGAACTTACACCCCCATTTGCACGAGGACCGCACCGACCTGACCTTGAACCAACGCATGGCCGAGGGGGCTTTTGATGAGGCGCAAGCGTTGGACTTGGAACTCGAACCAGGCCAGATGTCGATGCACGATGTTTATATGATCCACGGCGCGAAAGCCAACACATCTGGCCAGCGGCGCACGGGCGTGGCCTTGCGCTACATGCCAGCGAGTTCACACTTTGACCGCAGCCTCAAACCCGTGGATGGGCAGTCGGGCGTGCCAGTGAGTTTTGCCACCCGACCCCTGTGGCTGCTGCGCGGCAAGGATGTGTCTGGCCGCAACGATTTTCAGGTTGGCCACCGGCACTGAACGGCTGGCCTGCGCGCTCACACTGTCTGTGTGGCTCAGAGCAACCGGGGTCAGTCGACCTTGGCCCCACTGGCCTTGACCACAGGCTCGTATTTGCTCAACTCGCTGGCCATGAATCGGCCAAACGCTTCGCTGTCGGTGGGCACGGCCTCGGCCATCATGCCGGCCCAGCGCTCGCGCACTTCGTTGGAGCGCAAGGCGCTAACAAACGCTTGATTGAGTTTGGCCAGGGTGTCTTTGGGGGTGGCCGCCGGGGCCACCAGACCCCACCAGGTATCGACCGAAAAACCCGGCAACACTTCGGACAAGGCCATCACCTCGGGCAGCAATGGGCTGCGTTGCGACGTTGTCACCGCCAAAGCGAGCAACTTGCCTGCTTTGATGTTGGCAG
Organism: Comamonadaceae bacterium; assembly: GCA_947477505.1. Lineage (GTDB taxonomy): Bacteria > Pseudomonadota > Gammaproteobacteria > Burkholderiales > Burkholderiaceae_C > Limnohabitans. Next base: position 6,820 of record CANJUS010000060.1, read on the forward strand.
ATGCGGTGGCCAGGTTGTCAAAGTTAAAGTCCACCTGGCCGCTGAGCAAGGCCAG
>CANJUS010000061.1:0-6858 GCA_947477505.1 Comamonadaceae bacterium
GACCTCTTGCATGCCATGCAAGCGCTCTCCCAGCTGAGCTATACCCCCCGTGGTGGTATCGAAAGGCGAAATTATAGCCCGAAATTGTGTATGTGATGCAGCCTTTGCAAAACACGTTCGCGGGTGAACAAAGCGATCACCGCATCAAGCGATGGTGTTTGCGCTTGGCCACACAACAATACCCGCACCGGCATGGCCAGTTGGGGCATTTTGATGCCCGCTTGTGCCAGCACTTGTTTGATGACGGCAGCCACATTGGCCTGTGTCCATTCACCACTGGACAAAGCTTGGTGCAAAGCCAAAATGGCCTGCTGCACAACTGGGCTGAGCATGGGTTTTAATATTTCGGCGTCGATGGACACCTCGGCATAAAACACAGCGGCCCAATCGGTCAAGGCCACGGTGGTATCGCAGCGGTCTTTGAACAAGGCACAAATTCCAGTGAGTTGTTCGTCAGGTGTTATATCTCGCTGGGCCAAACGCGGGCGCACCAATTGGGCCAGCTGCTCTGGGGCCATGGCCTTTAAATGTTGTGCATTGACCCAACGCAGTTTGGCTTCATCAAACTGCGCTGCACTTTTGCCCAAGTGGTCTAGGCTGAACCAATCTAAAAACTGCTCGCGACTGAAAATTTCGTCATCGCCGTGGCTCCATCCCAAGCGCGCAAGGTAATTGACCATGGCGTCTGGCAAGTAGCCTTCATCGCGGTATTGCGTGACGGGTTTGGCACCGTTGCGCTTGCTCATTTTTTCGCCGGCCTCATTGAGCACCGTTGGCAAATGGGCATACACCGGCGGCTCCTTGCCCAGTGCGCGAAAGATGTTGATTTGGCGCGGCGTGTTGTTGACATGGTCATCGCCACGGATGACATGCGTGATGGCCATGTCGATGTCGTCTACCACCACGCAAAAGTTATAGGTGGGCGTGCCATCAGGTCGAGCAATCACCAAATCGTCGAGTTCCGCATTGCTGATTTCAATGCGCCCTTTGACCTTGTCGTCCCAGGCCACCACGCCCTGCGTGGGGTTGCGAAAGCGCAGCACCGGCTGTACCCCCTCAGGGATGGCGGGCAAGGTTTTGCCGGGCTCTGGACGCCAGGTGCCGTCATAGCGCGGCTTAAGTTTTTGCGCCATTTGTCGCTCGCGCAAGGCGTCCAAATCGGCCACGCTGGTGTAGCAGGGGTAAACATGCCCATCGGCTTGCATTTGCGCCAACACCACACGGTAGCGGTCCATGCGTTGCATTTGGTAGAACGGCCCTTCATCATGGTCCAGGCCCAACCAGGCCATGCCCTCCAAGATGACATCGACAGCCGCTTGCGAAGAGCGATCCAGGTCGGTGTCTTCAATGCGCAAGATAAAGTCGCCGCCTTGCGGGTGGTGCTTGGACCGGGCAAAGGCCCAGGGGTAAAGCGCCGAACGGATATTGCCCAGGTGTATAAAGCCCGTGGGCGAAGGCGCAAAACGGGTTCGGATGCGGCTCATGACATTGTGTCCAAGCCACGCGCCAGATCGGCCTGAATATCTGCCAAGTGCTCCAAGCCCACGGCCACGCGCACAAGGCCTTGACCAATGCCAGCAGACTGTCGCTGTGCTTCTGACAAGCGGCCATGTGAGGTGCTGGCCGGGTGCGCCACCAAGGTTTTGACGTCGCCCAAATTGGTCGACAAAGACAGCATTTGCATGCTGTCCATCACGTGAAAAGCCCGTGCGCGGGCTTGCACTGGATCTGACGCTTTCACCACAAAGGACAACACGGCCCCACCAGCACCCGATTGTTGGGCCATGGCCAGGGCATGCGGGGGATGGCTGGCCAGCCCGGGGTAGAGCACGCGTTCAATCGCAGCATGGCCTTCGAGCCATTGGGCCAATTGCAAGGCTTGGTCGGATTGGGCTTGCATGCGAATGTTGAGGGTTTCCATGCCCTTCAAAATGACCCAGGCGTTGAATGGGGCCAAGGTCATGCCAGCACTGCGCATGACCGGTCCAAACACATCGTTGACCATCGCCTTGGTGCCGCACAAAGCACCGGCCATGACGCGGCCTTGCCCGTCCAGGTACTTGGTGCCTGAATGAACAATCAGGTCGGCACCCATTTCCACCGGGCGTTGAAACACCGGTGTGGCAAAGCAGTTGTCCACCGCCAGCAAGGCCCCGGCGCGGTGCGCCACATCGGCCAAAGCCGCGATGTCACACACCTCGGTCAAGGGGTTGGTGGGGGTCTCGGCAAACAACAAACGGGTATTGGGCTTCACCGCGGCTTGCCATTCGTTGACATTGGTTTGAGACACGAAGGTGGACTGAACACCAAATTTTGCGAACTCGCCGCCGATGAGTTTGATGGTCGAACCAAACATCGAGTGCGAGCAAATCACATGGTCGCCGCTTTTGAGCAAGCCCATGCACATCAGCAATATGGCGCCCATGCCTGACGCCGTGCCAATGCAAGCCTCGGTACCCTCCAATGCCGCCAAGCGTTGCTCCATGCTGGTGACCGTGGGGTTGCCCAACCGGGCGTAGGTATAGCCCTCTTCTTCACCGGCGAATCGGCGTGCGGCCGTGTCTGCGTCGGGCTGAACGTAGCCGCTGGTGAGGTACAAGGCCTCTGAGTTTTCACCATATTGGCTGCGCGCGACGGCGGCGCGCACCGATTGGGTGTCGCGGTGCAAATTTTGAGGGGCTTTGGGGTCTGACATTCGGGCTAAACAGTGGCGGGGTTGGGCAAGGTCAGGCGTGACCCATCGGTGTCGTTTTCATCTTGTGCGCTGCGCTGAGCGCCCATCCGTGCAATATCAGCAGGGGTGATGTCACCTGTGACGTAAATACCATCGAAACACGAGGCATCAAAACCTTGAATGAGTGACGGATCCGCGGCCGCTTGGCGCACGGCGGCTTTCATGCTTTCAACATCTTGGTATATCAGGGCATCGCATCCAATCATGACACGCACCTCTTCCACCGATCGGTTGTAGGCCACCAATTCATCACTGGTGGGCATGTCGATGCCATAGACGTTGGGAAACCGTACCGGCGGTGCGGCACTGGCCATGTAGACCTTGCGGGCACCTGCGTCACGCGCCATTTGAACGATTTCTCGGCTGGTGGTGCCACGGACAATGGAGTCATCGACCAGCAACACATTGCGTCCCTTGAACTCGCTGACGATGGCATTGAGCTTTTGGCGCACCGAGCGCTTGCGCACGGCTTGTCCGGGCATGATGAAGGTGCGGCCCACATAGCGGTTTTTCACAAAACCTTCGCGGTAGGGCAAACCCAGCAAATGGGCCAACTGCGTGGCGCTGGGTCGGCTCGACTCTGGGATTGGAATGACCACGTCGATCTCATTGGGCGGCACAGTGGAGATGACCCGTTTGGCCAAGGCCTCCCCCAAGTTCAGTCGCGCCTGGTAAACCGAAATGCCATCGAGCACCGAGTCAGGGCGCGCCAAGTACACAAACTCGAAGATACACGGGCTGAGCACGGATGTTTCAGCACAGACCTGGGCATGCACCTGCACTTGCATGTCGATGAAGACCGCTTCACCCGGCGCAATATTGCGCTCAAATTGATGACCGGTTCCCTCCAGGGCAACCGATTCACTGGCCAGCATGATGGTGCCGTCGGCGCTGCGCCCCATGCACAGGGGGCGAATGCCATACGGATCGCGAAACGCCAGCAAACCGTGCCCGGCGATCATGGCAATCACCGCATAAGAGCCACGGATGCGCTTTTGCAAACCGCGCACCGCCTCAAAAACCTGTGGCGGGGTCAACGGAAATCCGCGTGAGGTGCGTTCCAGCTCGTGCGCCAACACATTGAGCAAGACCTCCGAATCGCTCTCGGTGTTGATGTGGCGATGGTCGGTGTTGAACAACTCAGATTTAAGCGCCTGCGCATTGGTCAGGTTGCCGTTGTGCACCAACACCAAGCCAAACGGGGCGTTGACGTAAAAGGGTTGCGCCTCTTCCTCGCTGTAAGCGTTGCCCGCTGTGGGGTAACGCACCTGCCCCAGGCCGATCGGTCCGGGCAGCGCGCGCATGTTTCGGGTGCGAAACACATCGCGCACCATGCCTTTGGCCTTGTGCATGAAAAATTTGCGATCCAATTGGGTGACGATGCCCGCGGCAGCTTGACCGCGGTGTTGCAACAGCAACAAGGCGTCATAAATCAACTGGTTGACAGGTGCGTTGCTCGCAACGCCAACGATTCCACACATCAGGGCAGGTACTTTCCAAATTCAGGCGGCATGATGGGTTTCACCCAAGCCAAGAAATGAGACAGCATGGGCCCGCTGTGCGAGTCTTGCCACCAAGCGCCATTTTGCATGGGCGTCAAAGCCAAGGCAGCTGTGGCCGCCGTCAACAACACAGTGGCGCGCAAAAAACCAAACAAACCGCCCAAGATCCGGTCCAACCATCCCAAACCCACCACCGTGATCAAGGCCTTGGCCATCCACAGCACCACTGCCACGCCCACCAAAACAAGCAACATGATCAGCACAAACGCCACAGCCATGCGCAAACCATCTGCTTCAATGGGCAACCATGGACTCACGCGGGCCGCTTGCGACTGGGCCAAGTAAAAGGCCAGCACCCAGCCCAGCAAAGACAACACTTCACGGGTCAGGCCGCGCCACAGGCCCAAGCCCAGAGAGAGTGCCACCACGGCACCCACGGCAATGTCCAAAAATTGAATGCCGTCCCAGTTCACAGGCTCAAAACCGCCGGCGTGAACTCGAGTTGTTTGGCTTTATCGGCCGCTTTGTCAGCCTCTTCGCGGCTGGCAAATGGGCCCAAACGCACCCGGGTGCGTTTGCCTTCCTTGGTGTCGGCGACATGGGTGTAGGTTTTCAAACCAGCTTTTTCCAATTTGCGCCGCACTTCGCGCGCCTTGTCGGCATCGGCATAAGCGCCGACTTGAACCACGAAGCGTGCCGCACCATCCTTGGCTTCTGTAGCGGGGGTCTTGGCCGGCTCTGCTTTGGGGGCGTCTGCTTTGGCCACCTCTGTTTTGGCCACTTCGGCTTTGGGCACCTCAGGCTTGGCGGCAGGCGCGCTCGCAACGGCAGCGACCGTTGGTGCTGCAGTGGCTTTGGCAGCGTTGCCCGCTGAGGCAACCACTTCTTCTTTGGGGCCCAGCCCCTGATCGGTGGCCAATTTGGGCGCGGTGGCTTCAGTTTGAATGGGGGCCGGTGCGGGGGGCGCCTGCTCCGGGCTTGGACTGGCTCGACCCTTGTTTTTATCGGGAATTTCGACTGCGATGTCCACCGACACCGTGCGGGGCTGGGTGTCGAATAAAAGTGGAAAACCAATCACAGCCAAGGTGACCAAAACGGCCGCGCCCAGCAGGCGATGGCGTGCGCGTTGGCGCAACACCTCGGCACTCTCGGCCGCTGCGTTTTCGGCGGCCGCCGCAGCTTGGGTGGCAGAGGCCTGGCCGGGCATGCGGAATTTAAAAAATGCCATGGGGTGATGGGTTCAGTTGCTCAAATGCGGTGCGTTCAGGTTAGGCAAGCCGTTTTCTATCACGCCACCCACCGTCAAAAACGACCCGAACACCACAATTCTATCAGTGGGGTCTGCATTTTCTCGAGCGACAGCCAGCGCTTGAGCCGGGCTGTCATGGGTGAAGACCTGTTGCGCCGCCACGCCTGCCATGGATTTCAAGATGGAGGCCAAATCATGGGCTCGCGCAGCACGGGGGCTGGGCAGATCGCACACATGCCAATGGGTGACCAAGGGGATCATGCGCGTCAACATCGCGTCCAGGTCTTTGTCGGCCATGGCACCAAACACCGCATGGGTTTGAGGGCAAAAGCCCATGGCGTCCAAATTTTGAAACAAGGCTGCCACCGAATGGGGGTTGTGCGCCACATCCAACACCAAAGTCGGTTGACCGGCCAGGGTTTGAAAGCGCCCAGGTAACTCCACCAAGGCCAGTCCATTTCGCACCGATTGCGCGGTGACGGGCAAACGCTGGCGCAGGGCCTCAAAAAGCGCCAACACGCCACTGGCATTGAGCAGTTGATTGGCTCCGCGCAATGCCGGGTAGGCCAAGCCGTGATAGCGCCGCTCGCGGCCAATCCAGTGCCACTGGTGCCGCTCGCCACTGAAATGAAAATCACGCCCATGGACCCACAGGTCTGCGCCAATGGCATTCGCGTGGGCCAACACACTGGCCGGTGGGACGGGGTCGCTCACGATCAGGGGACGCCCAGCCCGCGCGATGCCCACTTTTTCTCGCCCTATGGATTCGCGATCCGGGCCCAACCACTCGGTGTGGTCCACATCAATGCAAGTGACCACCGCCGCGTCGGCATCGACCACATTGACCGCATCCAATCGACCGCCCAAACCGACTTCCAACACCACCACATCGAGTTCAGATTGGCACAACAAATCCAAGATCGCCAAGGTGGTGAACTCAAAATACGTCAAATTCTCGCCTTGACGGGCCTGCTCCACACGTTCGAAATGGGGCACCAGGGTTTGCGCCGCCACAGACTGCCCCTGAATGCGGCAACGCTCTTCAAAATGCACCAAGTGGGGCGAGGTGTAAATACCGGTTCGGTAGCCAGACTGGCGACAAACCGCCTCGATCATGGCGCAAGTTGAGCCCTTGCCATTGGTGCCTGCCACCGTGATCACAGGACATGACCAGTTCCAATGCAGACGCTGCGCCACTTTTTGCACCCGTTCCAAGCCCATGTCAATGTTATGGGGGTGCAGTTTTTCGCAATGGTCCAGCCAGTCTTCGAGGTTCATGGCGACCGATTGTGACCCAGCCCGAAAAATGCGGCATCATTGTGGCCATGCCTGCACAAAACATCACCCTTTACGGCATCCCCAACTGCGACAGC
>CANJUS010000062.1:0-6768 GCA_947477505.1 Comamonadaceae bacterium
GGCGCGCACCACCAACGAGTAAGCCATGCACATGCACAAGGCCGCCAAACCCAGGTACAGGGCTGGCACAGCACCCACCGGCTGCCAGGTTTGCCCCATGGTCAGGATGCCGCCAACCAACATGGCGGCCACGGCATTGGTTTGGGTGATCAGCGCCGAGGGAACACCCGGGGGGATGCGCCGGGTGATGAGGTCGCGCAGTGCATGCAGCACCGTTCCCAACACACAAAGCCAGGCGTGGCCGTTGAATGCATCCGCTTGCGGTTGCACCACCATCAGCACGCCAACAAACCCGGTGATGACCAGCGCCCAGCGCAGTGCGTCGACCCGCTCGCGCAGCACCAACACCGCCAACACGGTGATGAACAACGGGGTGGCCAAGTTGATGGCCGTGGCATTGGCCAGGGGCAACTGCACCAAGCCAGCCATGTAGACCATGGAGGCTACCGCGTCGATGCCTGCACGCCACAGCACCGTGGGATGGCGCCAACCCGGGCGCAAGCGAAACGCGCCCATGCGCCAGGCTGCGTAGCTCAACACCACCGAGGCCACCGCGCCGCGCAAGAACAGCGATTGGAAGATGCCAATGTCGGCGCTGGCCATTTTGACCAAGGTGTCATTGGTCAAAAAGAAGGCCATGGCCAAGCACATGGCGGCGATGCCTTGGCGGTTGATCAATGCCTGTGACTGAGGTTCAGGGGAGGGGGTCAAATCGGTTCCATCACAAGGCAAGGGGTGTGGCATGATAAATCCCATAAACTCACCCCCCACCATGGACCACACCAACGCCGAACTGCGCCGCATCTTGCAAGGCTGCCGCACCATTGCGGTGGTGGGTCTGTCGGCCGACTGGAACCGACCCAGTTATTTCGCCGCCAAATACATGCAAGCTGCGGGTTACACCGTGGTGCCGGTCAATCCGCGCTACACGGAGGTGTTGGGCCAGCGCTGTTACCCCGACTTGGCCGCCATCGATTTCCCCATCGACATGGTCGACGTGTTTCGCCGCACCGAAGATGTGTTGCCCATTGCCGAGCAGGCTTTGGCTTTGGGCGTGCGTTGTCTGTGGCAACAACTCGGTGTGGTCAACCCCCAAGCCGACGCGCTGTGGCAGCAAGCCGGGCGCGACTCGGTGATGAACCGCTGCGTCAAGATTGAGCACGCCCGTTTGTTTGGGGGCCTGCACTGGGCCGGTGTGAACACCGAAGTCATTTCGGCGCAACGCGCCCGCTGACCCCATGGCCGAGCACCGTTTTCAGGCCGAAACCTTGGCCATCCATGCCGGGCAAATTCCCGACGCAGCCACCGGGGCGCGGGCGCTGCCCATTTACCAAACCACCAGCTTTGTGTTTGACAGCGCCGAACATGCGGCGGCCTTGTTCAACCTGCAAACCTTTGGCAATGTGTATTCGCGCTTGTCCAACCCCACGGTGGCGGCTTTGGAGGAGCGCGTGGCAGCCTTGGAGGGTGGGCGCGCCGGTTTGGCCTCGGCCAGCGGCATGGCGGCCGAAACCATGGCCTTGACCACCTTGCTGCAAGCCGGCGACCACGTGGTGGCCGCCGCCGCTTTGTATGGCGGCACGGTCAGTTTGCTGGCGGTAAATTTGCGCAAGTTCGGTATTGAGTGCACCTTTGTTGACGCCAGCGATGTGTCGGCCTTGGCCGCTGCCATGCAAGCCAATACCCGAGCGGTGTTTGCCGAGTCGCTGGGCAACCCCAGTTTGCAAGTGCTCGACATCGCGGCGGTGGCCGAGGTGGCCCATGCCCATGGCGTGCCGCTGATGGTGGACAACACCGTGGCTTCGCCTTTTTTGTGCAACCCGATTCAATGGGGTGCCGACGTGGTGATCCATTCGGCCACCAAATATTTGGGTGGACACGGCACCACCTTGGCCGGTGTGATCGTGGAGTCAGGACGTTTCCCGTGGGACAACGGCAAATTTCCTGGCATGACCGAACCCTCGGTGGGTTACCACGGCGTGAAGTTTTGGGAAACCTTTGGCGACTTTGCCTTCACCATGCGCGCGCGCATGGAAAACCTGCGCGTGTTTGGTGCCACCTTGGCCCCCACCAGTGCATGGCAAATTTTGCAAGGCATTGAAACTTTGCCGCTGCGCATGGAGCGCCATTGCCGCAATGCGCTGGCGGTGGCGCGGCATTTGCAACATCACCCCAAGGTGAGTTGGGTGCATTACCCGGGATTGCCCGATCACCCGCAGCACGCCTTGGTGAAAAAACAAATGCGCGCCGTCGACGGCCTGCCTGGCGGATCGGGTTTGCTGGTGTTTGGCGTCAAAGGGGGGTTGCCTGCGGGGGTGCGCTTCATCGAGTCGGCCCGCTTCATGAGCCACTTGGCCAACATTGGCGACACCCGCACCTTGATCATCCACCCCGCCTCGACCACCCACCGCCAACTCGACCAGGCGCAGCAAATCAAAGCCGGGGTGCTGCCCGACATGGTGCGCATGTCGGTGGGCTTGGAGCACATTGACGACATCTTGTGGGACATTGACCAAGCCTTAGGCCAAGCATGAGCCTGGCCGCCAACAACAAGCAGGAGACACACATGGCATCTATTTACGAACAACACCTGGAAAAAAACGCGGCCAACCATGTGCCGCTCTCGCCAGTGAGTTTTGTCGAACGCAGCGCCGAGGTGTACGGCGATTTGCCTGCCGTCATCCATGGCCAGCGCCGCTACACCTGGGCCCAGTTGCGCGACCGTTCGGCCCGCTTGGCCGCGGCTTTGCAAAGCCTGGGCGTGGGGCGTGGCAGCACGGTCAGCGTGATGCTGCCCAACACCCCCGAAATGGTCGAGGTGCATTACGCTGTGCCCGCACTCAACGCCGTGCTCAATGCCTTGAACACCCGGCTCGATGCCGACCTGATCGCCTGGCAAATGAACCATTGCGAGGCCACGGTGCTGATCACCGATACCGAGTTTTCGCCCACCATGGGCCCGGCTTTGAAGGCCTTGCGTGAGGTGCATGGGCGCGAGGTCACCGTCATTGACGTGAGCGACTCCGAGTACACGGGTGATGGGGCTTTGTTGGGCAGCTGGGGCTACGAGGCCTTGTTGGCCGCGCACCCACCGCTGGCGCAGTTGCATGGCCCGGCAGACGAGTGGGACGCGATCGCGGTTTCCTACACGTCGGGCACCACGGGTGACCCCAAAGGCGTGGTCACCCACCACCGCGGTGCCTACCTCAATGCGGTGTGCAACGCTGCCACCTGGACCATGCCGCACTTCCCGCGCTATTTGTGGACCTTGCCCATGTTCCACTGCAATGGTTGGTGTTTTCCGTGGACGGTGGCCATGCTCGGAGGCACCCATGTGTGCCTGCGCAAAGTCGAGGCTGCCGCCATTTTGCAAGCCATGCGCGAGCACGGGGTGAACCACTACTGCGCTGCCCCCATCGTTCACAACCTGATCATCCAAGCAGACCCGGCCTTGCGCGAAGGTGTGCCTCGTGGGGTGCGTGGCATGGTGGCAGGTGCAGCGCCACCGGCGGCCATGATCGAGGGCATGGCCCAAATTGGTTTTGACATCACCCATGTGTATGGGCTGACCGAGGTCTATGGTCCTGCGGCCGGTGCGGTCAAGCGCGAGAGCTGGGCCCAAAGCGATGTGTCTGAGCAGGCCCGACTCAATGGCCGCCAAGGGGTGCGCTACGAGTTGCAAGAGGGCATGACGGTGATGGACCCCGAACGCATGCAAGAGGTGCCCGCCGATGGGCAGACCATGGGCGAGATCATGTTTCGCGGCAACATCGTGATGAAGGGCTACCTGAAGAACCCCAGCGCCACGCAGAAGGCTTTCGAGGGTGGGTGGTTTCATACCGGCGACTTGGCGGTGATGGAGAGCGACCGTTATGTGAAGATCCGTGACCGCAGCAAGGACATCATCATCTCGGGGGGAGAAAACATCAGCTCCTTGGAAGTGGAAGACGCTTTGTACCGGCACCCAGCGGTGATGGCTTGCGCGGTGGTGGCCAAGCCCGACCCCAAGTGGGGCGAGACCCCGTTGGCCTTTGTCGAACTCAAGGCCGGGGCCCAGGTGAGCGCCCAGGACTTGGTGACCCATTGCCGCAGTTTGCTGGCGGGCTACAAAGTGCCGCGCGAGGTGCGCTTTGAGCCCATCCCCAAAACCTCCACTGGGAAAATTCAAAAATTTGTGCTGCGCGAACGCGCCCAATCCACCCAGGCCTTGGCCTGAACCCGACTTGGGTTAAATTGCCAGCCTGTTGTCATCGCCACCCACAAGGAACCCCATGTCATTGCCTGTCACCCGCCACAGCGAACAGTTCGCCACCATTGGCCAGTTGATGCCCGAAGACCTCGCCGAAGTGGCCGCCATGGGGTACCAAAGCGTGATCAACAACCGCCCCGATGGCGAGGGTGGCCCCGATCAACCCACCAGCGCCCAAATGGCCCAAGCGGCCCAGGCCGCTGGCCTGACCTACGCTTATTTGCCCGTGGTCCCGGGCATGATCACCCCTGACCAAGCACGCTCTTTTGCGCAATGGTTGGGCCAGCAACCTGGCCCAGTGCTGGCGTTTTGCCGCTCGGGTGCGCGCTCCACCCAGTTGCGCGAAATGGCCCGCGCTTTCGAATGACCGCGTTGCACCGCCATTTTGGGCAGCGCGGCTGATGCCTTGGCTGCGTTGGCCCACCTGGTGGCGTGCTGACCAGCGCCGCCATTGGGCTGGGGATGCCCTGGCCGGTGCGGTGGTGACGGTATTGGTCATCCCTCAAAGTTTGGCCTATGCCATGTTGGCGGGCTTGCCGCCCACCATGGGCTTGTATGCCAGTGTGTGGCCCGTGTTGGCATACGCTTTTTTGGGCAGCAGCCAGGTCTTGGCCGTGGGCCCGGTGGCGGTCACATCATTGATGACCGCCAGCGCCTTGTTGCCATTGGCCGTGGCCACATCGCCGGAGTACGTTGCGCTGGCCATGGGCTTGGCCTTGCTGTCGGGCTTGATGCTCACCTTGGCCGGCGTGTTGCGCTTGGGATTTTTGGCTTATTTTTTAAGCCAACCGGTGATCAGTGGCTTTGTATCGGGCGTGGCGATTTTGATTGCCATCGGTCAGCTGCCAGGCATCTTGGGGCTTTCGATCGCAGGGCGCGGCGTGTTCAACACATTGATGGGTGTGTGGGCACAACTCGACCAGGTGCACGCGAACACCGCAACCGTGGGTCTGTGCTCGCTGGGGGTGCTGTGGTGGGCGCGCTCCCAGTTGGCCCGTGTCTGGGGCCGGTGGATGGGTTCGCCCGAAGTGGGTGCTTGGTTGGCGCGCATGGCCCCTTTGGTGGTGGTGTTGGTGGCCACGGTCATCGTGGCGCAAATCGGCGGCGCGCAGGCACTGGGCGTGGCCGTGGTGGGCGCCATCGAACCGGGCCTGCCCCAGTGGCAAATATTGCATTTGGATGGGGCACAGTGGTTGTCTTTGTGTGTGCCCGCTTTGCTCATTGCCTTGATTGGTTTTGTAGAGAGCGTTTCGCTGGCGCAGGCCTATGCCATTGAGCGGCAGCAACGGTTGGAGCCCGATCGCGAATTGTTTGGCTTGGGCGTGGCCAACCTGCTCAGTGGCTTGAGCGGCGGCTACACCGTGGCGGGTGGCTTTTCGCGCACCGTGATCAATGCCTCGGCCGGGGCCCAAACGCCCATGGCCAGCGTGGTGGCGGCCCTGCTCATGGCCTTGGTGATGGTGGGTTTTTCACAGGCTTTCGAGGTGTTGCCGGTGGCCGTGTTGTCGGCCTCCATTTTTGTATCGGTGCTGACTTTGGTGGATGTGCAAACCCTGCGCCAAGCCTGGCGCTATGACCCCGCTGACGCCGGGAGTTGGCTGGCCACCTTTGCCGGGGTCTTGGTGGCGGGGGTGGAGTTGGGCATTGGCATGGGTGTGGTGTTGTCACTGGCCGTGCTGGTGTGGCGCAGCAGCCGCCCGCACATGGCGGTGGTGGGGCGCATCGCCGGTACCGAGCACTTTCGCAATATTGAGCGCCACCAAGTGCAAACACTGGCCGGCTTGATTGCCTTGCGGGTGGACGAGAGTTTGTTTTTTGCCAACGCTGCGGCGTTGGAGCAAAAGGTGTCCCAGTTGTTGTTCCAATGCGCAGACACGCGCAGCTTGTTGTTGATTTTGTCGGCGGTCAACCGGATCGACACCACCGCTTTGATGATGCTCGATGCGTTAGAGCGCAGCTTGGCCCTCAAGGGCGTGCAGCTGAGTTTGGCCGAGGTCAAAGGCCCCGTGATGGACCGCTTGGAACAAACCGATTTGGGGCGGCGATTGGCCAGCCGCATTTACCTCAGCACCAACGAGGCCTTCAACGCCCACCGTTGAAGTCAACCAAGGCACGCGCCATGCGGCTGACAAAGCCTGGGAAATGGGCCGGGTTGATCCAGCGCACCACCACCACTGCCTGATGGGCAGGCTCGATCCACACATAGTTCCCCCCCGCCCCAAACATGAACTGGCTGGCTTCGCTGGCCCCAGGAAAGGCTTGACCTTTCGGGTTGAGCCAATTGAGCCAACCGTAAAACGGGGCCAGGGCATGGGGCTGGCGCATGCGATCCAACCAATGCTTTGGAATCAGGGGCTGCCATTGACCATCGATTTGCCATTGGCCATGGTTGAGCACCAACTGGGCAATGCGCGCTTGGTCGCTGCTGCTGATGCACACCCCGCCACCCCAATGGCTGCCACCTGGCACCGAGGCCACGCGTTGCGCGGCACGGCCTGCGCGTGCGGGCATGTCGACCC